>JAYUYF010000362.1:0-1593 GCA_043752605.1 Roseiflexaceae bacterium | reverse complement strand
ACGCGCGTGACCAGTGCGGCGGGCACGCCATCTTCGCCCGCCACCGCTACCGCCAGCAACGGCACCAGACCGGCCACGACGGTTTGCTCGATCAGATCGAGCCCCTCATCGCCGCTGGCACGCAGCTCGATCACCCCCCACAACCGCCCGTCCCATGCGAGCGGCGCACCCAGGTAGGTCATCGTCCCGTCATCGCCGGGGAGCGCTGCGCGGCGGCGCACCACACGGCGCAACGGCGCACGCGCAGTCGCCACGCTCTCGGTGAGCGCATCGTCCCACGGCTCGTGCCAGCCGTCTGTCAGCACCAGCGGCACAACCGCACGACCGGCGAGGCGCGCATCGCGGCAACCGAGCACGTGACGCAGCAGCGTGAGCAGGTCGAGCACCCGCGTATCGAACGGCCGGTCGCTCGCCAGCATGCGCGCGGCATCGGTGATCAGGCTGAGCGCGGGTGATGTGGGGCTGGTCGTCATCTGTCATACCCGGTGGCATTTCTCATACCCGTATTGTAGCCCGGTGCGGGGTGCTGTCAATAGCGACGGGTCGTGAGAGGGTGAGAGGGTGACAAGGTGTAGTGGTGACCGGGTGGGCTCAGGGTGACCGGGTGACGGGGGGAATGTAAAGACGCAAAATCTTGCGTCTCTACGAATATCCCACCCCTCACCGAATCTCGGCCCAGTCGAGCCGCACCAGCAACCGATGCACCTGACCGACCTGGTCGCCCTGTTGGCTGCGGTAGCGCTCCGGGCCGGGCACAAAGGTGGTGCCGCGCAGCGTGATGACCACATCGGCACCGGGCGCGCTGGCGGGCAGTGCTACCATGAAGACATCCACACGATCGGCGTCTGGTACGATACTGCCGACAGTCTGACCAGTGATTTCCACGCTCACCGGTGGCACAGGCAGCATATCGCGCGGCCAGCCACGACCATCGGCGCGCACCACGAGCACCTGAGGCGCACCCGTGCCCGCCCCTGGGAAGCGCAGTTGCGCGCCATCGGCGCACCAGCGAAATGTTCCCTGCGCCGCCGGATCGCCTTCACCCAGATAGCAGCCGCGAATGTACCCAAGATCGAGATCACCCGCCAGATCGATCCGCGCCGTCGCCGCCGGGCGCAGCCATGCCCACGCCCACTCGACCGGGTTGGCGGCATCGACGTATTCCGGGTTGAGTGCCGTGCGCGCCGCATCCAGTTGCCCGAGGTGCCGCAACGCATCGCCGCGCACCACCGCAGCCAGCTGACGACCCGCTGGCTGCGTGGGCAGCAGCGCCAGCGCGGCCGTGTAATCACCACGCGCCGCCGCCACCAGCGCCGGGCCGAGGTGCGCGGCATCGGTCGTCAGCGGGCCAGCCAGCAGCGCCTCGGCCGCCGACGCAGCGCCACGCGCCAGTGCCTCCTGCAGCAGCACGGTATTGGTGTAGCGCGGCCGGGTTTCCAAGGCACGCACCGTGCTGCCCAACGACGCAGGGATCCCACCGAGATACGATGGCAGGGCGGCAAGACCAAACACGACCGCCAGAATCCCGTAGGGACGCAGCATGCTGCGTCCACCGCCCCGACCGCCCGAATCCCGTAGGGACGCAGCATGCTG
>JAYUYF010000361.1:0-10274 GCA_043752605.1 Roseiflexaceae bacterium | reverse complement strand
GCACAGAATCTGGTGACTATTCCGCTCGCGAAAGGTATGCGTCGTCTCGGCGTACTGACTACTGAACAACTCGGTCTCGTCAGCAATGCCGTTCGCCGCTGGCTCAGGTTGTAGGATACATGCGCAGGCTCTCTCCTGGTCGCGTGTGGTGACTACCGTACCTCCTCTCACCTTGGTCGCATCACCCGCGTCTCGGCGATTCGGTCGACTTCCGCGTACCCCTCGCTGATCGCATAGCGCAGCAGCGGCGTCCAGCGTTCGCCCTGCGAATCCCAATCGGGCGAATCGTAGAGCAGAATCAGCGGGTATTCGGCGCGCATGAGCCGCCTGGCGAGCGCGGTGTCGTCCCACAGGTCAGCATCAGCGAGTTGCTTGAGTTCGAACGGCTGAAACATAAGGCGTTTGCCACCCACCGGCACCAGCGCCATCCATTCGTCGGCCAGCACCGGGCCATTTGCGGTTGCTACCAGCGCCGCGAGTTCGCTCACCGCCACCCGATCCGCGATGCGCCCGGCAACGCGCGGCAGATACTCGTTTGTGGTTCGCGCACGCAGCGGCCCGATTTGCGCGGCGAGTGCCGCCACCAGCAGCGCGCGGCCCCACAGCGGCGGGATCGTCGCGACCAGCGCGCCACACGCCAGGCTCAGCGCCGCACAGAGTTCGAAGAGATAATTGACGTTCGAGCCGGTTTTGCCAATTGTGATCGCGCTGCCGATCGCACCAACGAGGAACGGCGCGGCCAGCCACCAGATCGGCCGCCCGCGCCACCAACCAACCAGTACGAATGCCGCGGCAGCGACGACAAACCCGGCCATATGCTCCCAGATCTCGCTTGCATAATTGCGCACCGAGCCCCAACTGAACGGATTGACATTGGCAACGACCGTGTTGTAATAGAACGCGCCACCCGTCGCCAGATTCAGCAGCAACGCCGCGCCGCCACACACGACGATCATCGCCAGCGCAAAACCAAGCGCCCACTGCCAGCGCTGGCGTAGCAGCCAGACCCCCACCGCGAGCGGCGCGGCCAGCGCTGCCGATTGCCGACTGAAGACCGCTGCGCTACAGAATACGATCGCCACTACCAGCCAGCGCCGGGCCCGCCTGCGCCCGGCTGCATCGTCTGCGGCAATTAGCTGCACACCAGCGGCCGCCCACAACCCGGCACAGCTGAACGCCAGCGCCAGCGAATCGACGCGCACAAATGCCGACCAGTGGACGATGTAGGGGAACAGCGGCAACAACAATGCACCGACCAGCGCACCCGCGACGCTCCGGGTCGTACGCCAGATCGTGCCCCCGATCGCCGCCGCCGCCAGCAGGATACAGACGAGATTAATCACACGCCCGTACCAGAGCGCCGGGCCAACGAGCCAGACAAAAGGCAACTGCAACAGCGGGTAGAGCGGCGGGTAATTTGCGAGTGTAAACGGCGGCTCGCCACCCGGAATGCGGTAGATCTGCTCGCCACGCGCCAGCCCAAGCGCCTGATCGAGCACCGGGCCTTCACCGTAATCCAGCCCGTATGGGAACGCGATCGCCGCCTGACTTTGCGCAATCCAATCAAGCCAGCCCGGCACCGCAACACCGACAAAACCAAGTAGCGTGAGCAGAACTAGCAGCTGCATCAGGCCGATACGACGCGGCGCGATAATCGGTATGTCCATGCGTTATTGCTCCGGCACACGGCGTTGCCATCACGCCTCCTGGTTTGGGTAGCATACCAGAACTTCCATGATCATGACGTGCCTTGACAATCAGGATCATATAGTGTTATAAATACACTATATAAGTGCTATTCAAACACTATTTCAATGATGGAGGCAGTATGATACTAGGAATCGACATCGGCACCCATAATGCACACGCCGCGTGGGTGGATGAAGCAGGCATTGTGCGGCCGGTCATCTTTCGCGATGGGCCACATTTCTCCGCACTGGCACGCCAGACGATGCACGGGTTGCTGCTGGGCGAGGCCGCAGCCGATGCGCAGGTAGGCAACGCCGAGACCACACTGGTAGGCTGTACCCGGCTGATGTGCCGCCCGGCCGATCTGAGCGCCGCGCAGCGCGCGCGCCTGCCCTTCGCCGTACGCGAGGCTGGTGGCGATTTGCTGTGCGATTTGCTGTATGCTGAGGCACAGCCGGCCCAGGTCTACGGGCAGATCGTACGCGCGCTGGTGGCGGCGAGCCTCCCCACACTCGGAGATGTCCAGATCGCGCTCGCGGTACCCGCCAGCGCGGATGACCGCTTTCGCGTGCTGGCGCGTGCTGCGTGTACGGCACAGGGTATCAGTGTCGCCCGGATCTGCTCGGCACCCGCCGCCGCGCTACGCGCAGCAGCGATCCCCGGCCAGCCGCGCACGGTGCTGATTCTGCATCTTGGCGATGCGGTAGCCGAGGCGACACTGGCGCAGCGCAGCGCGGCGGGCTGGCAGATCGTGGCCACCACCCACAATGATGCGATCGGCGGCGACGACATGGCCTGGCACGCGGCGGCGCAGCTCAACACGCGTTTTGCCGCCAGTGGCTGTGATGTGTTTGCCGCCGATGATGGCCGCCTGGCGGCGCAGGGGCTGCGCGCCGCCGCTGAAGACGCGCTGCGCACGCTCGCCGCCGCCGCGCAGACCACGCTGACACTTGACCACGGTGGTGGCTTTGGCCGCGATCTCGTCGCTCACGTCACACGCGCAGAGGCCGATGCGTGGCTCACACCCGCGCTGCGGCAACTCACAGACCTGATGCGCAGTGCCTGTCAGCGGGTGGTGCCCGACGCGGTGTTGCTGATTGGCAGCTGGGCCTGGCTGCCACAGTTACCCGCCACGATCTGCACCGCGCTGCACGTGTCGCCGCGCCAGGTCACGCTGGCCAGCGCCGATCTGGTGGCGCGTGGCGCAGCATTGCTCGCCCGTGATCCGCACCCGCTCGTGTGGGATGTCACCCCGTACGCACTCGGCATCGATTGCCACTACGACGGTATCGCGTTGCTCAGCACGATTATTGCGCCAAATACACCGATCCCCACCACCGGCAAACCCGGCGCACATACCGAGTCGTTCCAGACGCTGTTTCCCAATCAGACCAGTGTCACACTGCGCGTACTGCAGTATCGCGGCAATCGCAACCCGCTGCCGGCCGCCACCGCACAGATTCTGCCCGACGAGTGCGAGACGCTCGGCACCTGGCAATTCAGCGGGCTCAAGCCAAAGCGTGGCGGCCACGCCGCATTTACCGTCACATTTGCCGTCGATGCTGATGGCGTGCTGGCACTCAGCGCCCGCGAGACCGCGACCGGCCGCACGCTCCAGGCGCGCGTCGAGCGCACGATCGGCTGAGGCTGCGGGTTGACGCACGCTGCGATGCGCGCTACGATCTGCGTAATGCGCATGCGCGCGTGGTAGGTCGGGAGGCAGCGTGGCAGAAGATTTTGCGGTGGCAATCATTGGTGGTGGGCTCAGTGGGGTGCTGGTGGCAGCACAGCTGCTCGCGCAGGCGACGATGCCGCTGACCATTGCCGTTATCGAGCGCGATGCCACACTCGGGCAGGGTGTGGCCTACAGCACCAGCCAGCCGACACATTTGCTCAATGTACGCGCCGAAAACATGAGCGCGCTACCTGATCAGCCCGCACATTTTGCCGAGTGGCTGCACACAAACGCGCTTCAGCCTACGGCAGAGACCGCGTTTGTGCCGCGCATGCACTATGCCGCCTACCTGCGATCCTTGCTCGCGGAGTGTGCCGCCAACGCCCGTTCGGGGGTGACGTATACCCACCTGCACGCCAGCGCCACCGATATCATTCGCATGGCGGGCGGGCTGCGCATCACGCTCGATGATGGCCGCACGATCAGTGCCGGGCACGTCGTGCTGGCGCTCGGCAACCTGCCGCCCGCCGATCCGCTCGCACGTGTGGCGGGCGATTGCACGCGCGCACGGGTACGCAGTGGCTACGAAGCCTCGGCTGCGGCGCTGGCGTCGATCGGCGCAGATGACGAAATCGTGCTGATTGGCACCGGCCTCACTGCGGTCGATGTGCTGCTGGCGCTCCAGGCTCAGGGCCACCGCGGCAAATTACACGCGGTCTCACGGCACGGCTTGCTACCGCTCGCGCATCAGCCGCGTGCGCCTTACCCGCCGTATCTCGCAGCACACATACCGGTCACCTCGGCGCGCCTGCTCACGCATCTCGTCCACCGCGAGGCGCGCCGCGCCACCGCGCAGGGGCAGGATTGGCGCGGCGTCGTCGATGCACTGCGCCCGATCACCCAGCAACTCTGGCTCGATCTGCCAGATGCCGAGCGCCAGCGCTTCTTGCGCCATGTGCGCACCTACTGGGATATCCACCGCCACCGGATCGCACCCGAGATCGCGGCCGTGGTACACACGCTGCTCGCCAGCGGCCAGTTGCGCGTCAGCGCCGGGCGCATTGTGGCATATCACGAAGACACGGCGGGAGCGGCGCTGACGCTCCGGCCACGGCACAGCCACACGACACACGTGCTGCGCGCCGATCATGTCTTCAATTGCACCGGGCCAACTGGCGATTACGGCGCGACGAGCGATCCATTCGTCACCCGGCTGCGCGGATCCGGGCTGCTCTGCGCCGATACCCTGCACCAGGGAATCGCCGCCGATACCGCCGGCCGCGTGCTCGATGCGACGGGCGAACCATCTGCTACCATCTCGACGCTCGGGCCGCCACTCAAGGGCGTCGTCTGGGAGTGCATCGCCGTACCCGATATCCGCATCCAGGCGCGCGATCTGGCGGCGCGTGTGCTGGCTGGGATGACCGCGTGACCGTGTCTCACCCTATCACCCCGTCCCGCATCAACCGCCGCGTCCCCCAGACCGCCAGCAACCCCGCCAGCAGCGCCAGCACCACGACCATCGGCGGCGTGCGCAGCAACGGTATAATCTCAGCACTGAAGATCGGCACCGCGCCCACCGCGATCGCTAGCCCAAATGCCAGCCCGCTGGCCAGCGCCGGGGCACGCGGCAGCACATGAAACACCAGCACCAGCGCGGCAGGAGTGGCCGATTGCAGCAGCGCGGTACCCAGCAGCAGCGCCCACGGCTGCGTGCCAGCCAGCGCCAGCAGCGGTGCCGCGAATACCAATGACAGACGCAGATAGCGCTGCGCCCCAAACCGATCCGCCAGCGGCCCGCCCGCGATCTTGCCCAGCGCCGCCGCCAGCGCCAGCGCCAGCAGCGTCTCGTGCCGCCCCTCGGCCACCAGTTGCAGCGTATTCCAGATCAGCGAGCGTAGCGCGATCACCGCCAGCAGCACGATCATCACCAGATCGTGGCCATCGATCTGCGGGGTGTGCGCCTGCACGATCGTCGCCGGGCGCGGCCCTGCCGCACCACGCGCGACGAGTAGTGTCACCAGCGCCAGCAGTAGCACAAGCACCGGGCGCGCATCGACCCCAAGCGCTGCCAGCGTGCCACCCGCCGCCAGCCCTACTACCCCCGGCGCAGCAAACAACCCCACCGCCGCCGCACGGCCACCGCTCAGATGCAGCGCCAGCGCGCCGCCCGCCACGTGGTACACGGCCGATGCCACACCCGCCAGCACAATTGCCGCCAGCCAGCCGCCCGCCCCCGCCAGCAGTAGCGCGCCGCTCATCAGCAGCAGGCTCGCCAGCGCAAACCCGCGCGCGTGGCCGACGCGATCCACCAGCAGCCCGGCCGGCAGCTGCCCGCCAAACGCCAGCAGGTTGTATAGCAGCACCAGCGCACCCAGCTGCTGCGGCGGCAGCTCGTTTGCCAGCACGCCGATCATCCAGCCCGCCGCCCCGTCGGAGACGCCGTGCCCCAGGCCGAGCGGGAGGGCGCTGCTACGCAATGTTGCAGGTGATTGGATCATCAAAAAATCGTCTCCCAACCCAGGACACCGACGAGGAGACACGCAAAGCTCGCACCATTGAGCAGCAGTGAGGTGCGCCACACATCTGGCCAGCGGAGCGCGCGTAGTATCAACGCCTCGATGACGACAGAAAACACAAAGGAGACAATAAGGAAGCCGATGACATTCGATACGCCGAGCACCTGCGCAAATTTGCCGATCAGCGCTGCACTTCCTGGCACAAAATGCCGACCACCAATCGTCAATAACAGGTCAGTGGCGAGTAGTGCGAGCGATGATACGAGGTTGAGCACGACAATCGCAAGGAGTGCGGGCTGCTCACGACCGCCACGCCAACCCAGGAGTAGCCACTCGGTACAGGCCACAATCAGCAGCAACCACGGCCCAAAAATCACAAGCGCCCCAAAAACGAGCGGGATAACAACTTCGGCGATGACTGGCATAGCTCGCTAGCCCCAGAAGCCCGGGAACAACAGCGTAGCAATCACCGCCAGCATCGCGTAGCTCACCAGGTTGGCGAAGAGCGATGCGCGCCAGGGTTGCGGCCAGCGTCTGCCGAGTAGCACCAGCGCCTCGATGATGATCGAGAGCAAAAAGGAGATCAGGAAGATCAGGATGCTGCCAAATCCTGCAAACCCGATCCCGGCTGCATCCAGCAGCACGACGATCGCATACGTGAACCCGATACCCAGCAGGCCCGAGACGACATTCATGAGCAGCGCGGCAATAAGAGCCTGCGACCACGACCCGCCGCGCAGCCGCTTGAGGATCAACCCCTCACTCAGCACCGCGATCACCATCACGAGCAACCCACCACCCACGCCAAATACGAGCACGGCCGGGCCAGAGGCTACATCGAGGACGACCGGCATATGCGCCTCCCAGAATCTTGCAGAACCTTGCAGGGTCTCACACGACGGAATGCCGTGAGCATAGCACACCCGCCGCCCGAGTCAAGCCGGGCCGTAGCGCGCTACGGCCCGGCCATATACCCTCGCTACGGCTTGCGCACCGTCGCGTCGACTGTCACTTTGCCCGCCGTCTCAAACGTCAAATCGAGCGTGATTGTATCACCCTCCTTGAGCTCGCGCGTGAGCCCGAGCAGCATGACGTGAAACCCGCCCGGCTTGAGGTCGACCTCACTATCCGCCGGAACTTCGATACCGCCCTCAACTTCGCGCATCCGCATCACGCCGTTGTCATCCGTCATCGTGTGCAGCTCAACATACTGCGCCGCTGCAGTGCTCACCGCCATCAAACGGTCGCCATCGCCACTGCGGATCGTCATATACGCCGCGCTACTGGTCATCCCGGCCATCGTCTCGGCTGGTCGCGCCCACGGTGCGCTGACGGTCACCGAACCAACCGTTGTCTCCGGCCCTGCGGGTGTCGTCGCCGCCGGAGTCGCCGCGCAGGCACCAAGCAATGCGGCGGTGATCAACGCGAATACGAAACGTCGCATCATTATGCCCCTGTGCTATTCAAAAAATACTTGACATCGTGGACGACATCCTCGAGCGGCGCACCAAACGGGATCAAGCCACGCCAGTTGCCCGCGCGGTCGATCACATAGATCGCCGAGCTGTGATCCATTGTGTACTCAAGCGCGCTATCAGGCAGATCACGGCGCTGCGCAACCACACCATAGGCTTTCAGCACCGGATCGAGTTGCGCCTGATCGCCGCGCAGGGCGACAATCGCCGGGTCAAACGCAGCGGCATACTTCGTCAATTTCTCGGGCGTGTCGCGCTCAGGATCGATCGAAACCAACACCATCTCGACCTTGTCGGCATCTGCACCGAGTTGCGTGCGCGTCGCCGCCATATCGGCAAGCGTCGTCGGGCACACGTCCGGGCAATTGGTAAAGCCAAAGAACATCAACACCAGCTTGCCCTGCTGGTCGGCCATGCGCCAGGGCGTGCCGTTGCTCGTCGTTAGGGTAAAATCGGCAGCCGGCGTGACCTGGTCGATCACCGCGCTGACCTTCGGACTACTGCTGCCGCAACTCGTCAGCACTACCAGCAACACGAGCGCGAGGACGCGTCGAACGGGTACAGAAACATGCATCGGTTTTCCTTTGTTGAAAAAAGTGATCGTGCGCGCAAATCGGCCCGGCGTGTACCTGTCAGCAATGACGCTGGGTAGCGTTCACTCGGAATTCGCGCATAAGGATGGCGTAGGTCAGCGCGCGCGGCGGCGGCGTGGGTGGTGAGAGGAATCGCGTCCGCCGCAGCACTGGTGCGGCGAGGATCAGCACCAGTGCCAGGAGCAGCAGGGTGCTGTTCGGCTGCGCGAAGAGTACCGCCGCATAGAGTGCGGGCGGCGGCTGATCGTACCCGGTCTGCGGTTGCAGGTCGGTCGTGCCGTGCCCGACGCCCGGCAGTTCACAGACAAATTGCGACCGATGCCCAGGCGCGTGCCCCACGTGCTGCAGACAATGATTGATACAGGCAAGTGGCCCCAGCAAGGCCAGCACCAGCACTGGTATCCACGCAATCTGTCGCTCGCGAACATGCATAGCGGCAGTATAGCACACAGCAGGTCTGTAGGGCCGAAGCGATGCTTCGATCGGGTGTGACGAAGAGTCCTGCACGAAGACTCACCACAACGGCGTGGTGTGCGTTGTGGTGAAACGCGGGAGTTTGCCAGACGTTACGTCATACCCGCTTCGATCCTACAGCACCGCCGCTCCCACCGCGCGCTCGCGTGGATGCACCAGCGCCGCCACCTGGCGTGTGAAGAGCCGCAGATCGAACGGCTTCTCGATCATCGGGGTTCCACTCATGCCCAGCGCATTGGCGATGCTCGCCGCTGGCGCACGGCCACAGATCAGCAGCAAAGGAATTGTATGCAGTGGTAATTCAGTCACCAGCGTATCGAGGAGCAGCTGACCACGCAAATCATCAAGATCCCAGTCATAGATGATCAGATCAAACGTCTCCCGGCGCGCGCGCGCGAGCGCAGCATCCGTCGCAAACGTCGTCGTCACCTCGTACCCGTCTGTTTCAAGCAGCACGTGCAACAGCCGGTTGAGATCGGGATCGGCTTCGATGATCAGAATACGCACACCCATGCCTGCTCCTCCTCACATTGCCGACGAATCAATACACGCCAACCAGCTCGATTGCAGCAGCGATAGATCCGTCAGAGATGCAGCTAGCATACGCCACATGCACGGCACTATCAATGACAATCTCGTCAAGATATGGCGCGATTTGCGTCTGGCACTATCACGTATCGTAGACCGAAGAAACCCGCCGCAATGCGCTACGATCCGAGTCACAAGTTTGACAGTGCCCCGTGTTTCTGATATACTTTGTGGAAGTTATGGCACACCTCCCCGAGCGTGACGCACGCGCTCTTTTTTTGTGCCACGATATTAGGCGTGTAAAGCGTCGGCCAGATGAGGAGTTAGCGTCGTGTACGCAATTATTCGTGATCGCGGGATGCAATACCGTGTCGAAGAGGGCCAAGAGCTCAACATCGCGCTGCTCGATGATGTCGAAGCAGGCAGCGAGATCGAGTTGCCCGAAGTGCTGCTAGTAGGCGGCGAACAGACGGTCGTCGGCACGCCAGTTGTCGCCGGGGCGCGTGTCATCGCGCTTGTCAAAGGCATGACAAGTGGTGGCAAGGTCATCGTCTTTAAGTACAAAAACAAGAAGCGGTATCGTCGGCGCACCGGCCACCGCCAGGATTATACGCGCATCGCGATCCAACAGATCGTGGCCGAAGGAGCGTAGTAATGGCACATAAGAAAGGCGTCGGCAGTTCGCGCAACGGGCGCGACAGCAACCCGCAGTATCGGGGCGTCAAGCGCTTTGGTGGCGAATTTGTGCTGCCGGGTACGATTATCATTCGCCAGTGCGGCACCAAGGTGAAGCCAGGCGAGAACGTCGGTCTCGGGCGCGATTACACAATCTACGCCAAGACGGCCGGCACGGTCAAGTTCCGTAATGTCTCGCGCACGCAGAAGATGGTCAGCGTGGTGCCGTACGAGACCCCGGTTGAAGCGGTCATCGTCGCTGAGACGGCGGTCTAGCTCAGAGGAGCATGGTGGTGAAACAGGGTATCCATCCAAAACTTAGCGATACCGGCATCGTCTGCACAACGTGTGGGACGCACTGGAATATCGCCAGTACATCGGCCGGAATGCGCGTCGACGTGTGTTCGAAGTGTCACCCGTTCTATACGGGTGAGCAGCGCATGATGGACACGGCCGGTCAGGTCGATCGGTTCATGAAGCGCCTGCGTACCAGCCAGGATCAGCAGGCTGAGGCCGCGCGCCGCCGCGATGATCGCAACAAGCCCGCGCCAAAGAAGCCGAGCTTGCTCAAAGAACTGTACGGCGACGACGCGGAATAGTATCTGGTCGTCGTAGATGGGCGCAATACACACCACAGTAGGGGCGC
>JAYUYF010000360.1:0-10286 GCA_043752605.1 Roseiflexaceae bacterium | reverse complement strand
GCAGCGGCAAGAGCACATTGCTGCGCGCGCTCAGCGGGCTATTGCCGCACCAGGCGGGAGCGGTGTACTGGCGCGGCGCACCAGTTGCCGATCTGGCTGCCTGGTGTGTGCCACCGCGCTGCGCGTATGTCGGGCAGACACCACGCTTGTTTAGCGATACATTACGTGAGAATATTTTGCTGGGGATCGAAGAAGCGCAAGTCGATCTATCGGCTGCGCTACGGGCGGCTGTGCTCGCTCCCGACATTACCGTGCTCGAACGTGGGCTCGACACGCGCGTCGGGCCGCGTGGCGTGCGGCTCTCGGGCGGGCAGGTACAACGCGCGGCGGCGGCGCGCATGCTGGTGCGGCGCAGCGATCTGCTGATCGTCGATGATCTTTCGAGCGCGCTTGATGTCGAGACCGAGCAGCAACTCTGGGCGCGGCTGGCTGAACAGCCGGGGCAAACGGTGCTGGCGGTCTCGCACCGGCGTGCAGCGTTGCGGCGCGCCGACCAGGTAATCGTGCTCGATGCGGGGCGGGTTGTTGCGTGCGGACAACTCGACGCGGTGCTGCGCGACTCAGCGGCGATGCGCGATCTGTGGAGCGTGATCGGGGCGTAGCGAGGCGGTTTGGGTAGCTAGAGACGCAAAATCTTGCATCTCTACCCGGGTGCGTGCCAAAGGCCCGCGCCCTACCCAAACCGCCCGCTGATATATTCTTCGGTGCGTTTCTCGGCGGGGGTCGAGAACAGCGTCGCAGTCGGGCCGTACTCGATCAATTGACCGGCGCGGTCGGCGTCCATCAAGAAGAACGCAGTATAATCCGAGGCGCGCGAGGCCTGTTGCATATTGTGGGTCACAATCACGATCGTATACTGTTTACGCAACTCCGCCATGAGTTCCTCGATCCGCAAGGTCGAGATCGGGTCGAGTGCCGAGCACGGCTCGTCCATCAGGATAATCTCGGGCTGAACCGCGAGCGCGCGCGCGATACAGAGCCGCTGCTGCTGGCCACCCGAAAGCGAGAGCCCGCTCTGTTGCAGCTTATCCTTGACATCATCCCAGATCGAGGCGGCGCGCAGTGCGCTCTCGACGAGATTATCCATCTCCTGCCTGGTGCCCTTCCAGCCGTTGATCCGCGGGCCAAAGGCAATATTCTCATAGATCGACTTGGGGAACGGATTTGGTTTCTGGAAGACCATACCGATCCGCCGCCGCACCTCGACCGCATCGACATCGGGTGCATACAAATTCTGGCCCCGAAACGATACTTCGCCCTCGAGACGCGCGCCAACAATCAGGTCATTCATGCGATTGAACGCGCGCAACACGGTGCTCTTGCCACAGCCCGAGGGGCCGATCAGCGCGGTAATCTTCTGACGCTCAATCGCCAGATTGACACCTTTGACCGCACGGAAGGTGCCGTAAAAAATATCGACGTTGCGGGTCTCGATCGCGGTGCGATCGGCTGCAATATTTGCGTGATCGGCGGTCACCACCGTCGCAGTGGTCGCGGCAAGCGTCATTACAGGCTCCTTCGAAATCGATTGCGCAGCACGATAGCCAGCGCGTTGAGCGAGAGTAGCATGATCAGCAGGACAATGATCGCCGCTGCGGCCGCATTGCGATACAGGTCACTCGGCTGCTGTGTCCAGTTGTAAATTTGGATCGGCAGCACGGTAAACTTGGAAAACGGGCCAGTCGGATCGCTGACGATAAATGTCGATGCCCCGATCACGATCAGCGGTGCGGTCTCGCCGATCGCACGCGACATACCGAGGATCGTGCCAGTCAAGATACCGGGCAGCGCCTGCGGCAGTACGTGGTTCCAGACCGTCTGCCAGCGCGTCGCGCCCAGGCCATAGCTCGCCTGGCGGATGGACAGTGGCACCGCGCGGATCGCTTCGCGCGCATTGATGATCAGCAGCGGCAGGATCAGCAGCGCCATCGTCAGCGCGGCCGAGATGACGGTGCGGCCGTTCTGCCCGGTCACACCAAACACCGCACCACTGGTGAGTGGCTCGAGCGCACGGACAAATACCGCCAGACCCAGCAACCCGTAGATGATCGAGGGTACACCGGCCAGATTATTGATGTTGGTCTCGATAAAGCGATTGAGCCGATTTTTGGCGGCATACTCTTCAAGATAGATTGCCGCACCAATACCGACTGGCAGCGCAAACGTCATGGTCAGCAGAATCACCAGGAGTGAGCCAAGAATGGCGGTACGGATGCCAGCCACCTCAGGGGAGCTCGCCATCGTGCGCTGGAGAAACTGGCCGCTCAACCACGAACGCGACTCGAGCACCGCATCAGGATTCTGTGCGGCCAGTTCTGCAATAATCGCATCGCGGCGTGTCAGCGTCTCGATTAGACTGTACGATCCGAGCGCCTCGCGACGTGTGACACGTTCTTCAATAAGGGCCAGGATATCGGCGGGTGCGCGCTCGGTGAACAGCTTCTCGCGGTCATAACGACGAAACAGACCGGGCGAGACATTCTCGCGGAAAATTGTCGTCAGTTCTTCGGCGTTGAGATCTTCGAGCGGACGATCGGCGAGCGTGGCCGGATTCACCGCCTGCACGACCGCGACCGAGCCAAATGCACTGTTGACGATCGTCAACCCCAGCGTGACCAGTGCGAGCAGACCCACCAGCAACGCCGAGAGAAACAACGTACGCCAGATATTGCCGCGCGCATTGCGACGCGCAATGTTGGCAACGATTTCGCTGCCCTCGGGAAGATCACCGACGGGCAACGACGGGTCGTGTGCTGCGTTGCTCATTCGTACACCTCACGAAAGCGACGTACAACCTGCGCACTGAGCAGATTGAGCGCAAACGTCACAACAAACAGCGTCAGACCGATCGCAAAGATACTCTGATATTGCACCGAGCCATAGCTGAGATCACCGCCGCTGATGCGCGCGATGTGACCCGTCATCGTCTCGGCTGCGAGAAACGGGTTGAGCGTCAGGTTCGGGCCAGCACCAGCAGCCACTGCCACGATCATTGTCTCGCCGACCGCGCGCGAAACCGCCACAATGAAGGCTGCCACCAATCCCGAGATCGCTGCTGGTACGATCACGCGGATCGTCGCCTCAAAGCGGGTCGCGCCCAGACCATAGGCCGCCTGACGCATGGCATTCGGCACGGCGGCCAGCGCATCTTCGCTCATCGAGGCAACCAGCGGCAGGATCATGATCCCCATCGTCAGCCCGGCGGCGGCGACATTATAAATCTGCACCCGCTCGGCACCAAAGATCGTGCGCAGGATCACGGGAGTTACAAACGTCAGCGCAAAATAGCCGTAGACTACCGTCGGTACACCGGCGAGGATCTCGAGCACCGGCTTGAGTACACTGCGCGCACGCGGCGATGCGTATTCGGCCAGGTAGATCGCTGCACCAAGCCCCAACGGAATCGCGACCACCATCGCGATCAGGCTGCTGAGCAGGGTCGCATTGAGCAGCGGCAGGATGCCAAAGCGGCCATTTTGTGGTGCCCAGACCGTATCAGTAAAGAACTGTACCAACCCGACGTTGTTCGCCCCAAAAAAGGTCAACGCTTCGCTAAACAGCACAATGACGATACCAAACGTCGTGAAGACCGAGAGAAAACCGCAGAGAAACAGCACAGCCCCAATCACGCGCTCGCCCGGTCGCACACGCTGGTGCAGATCGAGCGCAGGCTGCTCAGATTGCGGGCTGAAGACCGTCTTGGGCTTGGATAGATCTTGCATCGAACCTCTCTCCCCGCCAACACACGGACACATGGAGTGGGGTAGGCCGATGGCCCACCCCACGATAAACCTGCCGCTGGTCTACTGCATCGCCGTCATCAGCGCATTGCGTGCCTCGTCAAGCGCCGCATCGCTGGCCGGGAAATACCCAACATCACCGATCTCGTC
This sequence comes from Roseiflexaceae bacterium, assembly GCA_043752605.1. Taxonomy (GTDB): domain Bacteria; phylum Chloroflexota; class Chloroflexia; order Chloroflexales; family Roseiflexaceae; genus JAYUYF01. Next base: position 6,396 of record JAYUYF010000360.1, on the reverse strand, counting down.
GTTGACGTAGGTCAGGTAGAAGCTGATAAACGCACCAACCTGCGGCTTCTCTTTGATGATCGCCGCATCCGAGTAGATAAACAGCGGCCGCGCCAGCGGGTAGCTACCATCCTCGGCGGTCGTCGCGTTCGGCTCGACACCATCAATCGTCAGCGCGCGCAACTTGCCTTTGTTCTCGTTGAAATAGGCATAACCAAAGTAGCCGATCGCATACTGGCTACCCTCGACGCCCTGCACAAGGACGTTGTCGTTCTCTGAGAACTGCGCGCCACTGGTCTGCAGTTTGGCATCATCTTTGCTGAGGACTTCCTCGACGAAATAGTCATATGTACCGCTATCGCTGCCGGGGCTGAAGAGCTGGATCGCCTCAGCCGGGAACGACGGATCGACATCGGCCCAGGTTTTGGCCTCACCATTGAAGATCTGCGCAAGCTGCGCGAGCGTCAGTTCCTTCGCAAATGTATTCTCGCTGCTGACAACCACCGCCAGCGCGTCGGTGCCGACGCGAAACTCGATCGGCGTGCGTGCAGTGCCGAGCGCGGCACAATTGGCCGTCTCTTCCTCTTTGATCGGGCGGCTCGCGTTGGCGATATCAATCTCGCCCGTCTTGCAGAAGCGCTCGAAGCCACCACCGGTGCCGGTTTCGTCAATCGTAATCTGACCGCCGGTGAAGCCCTCGTCCTTAAAGCGCTCGCTCATACGCTGCGTGAGCGGGAAGACCGTCGAGCTACCTGCGATCAGGATATTGCCGGTAAACGCAGCCGGGTCGACATCGGTCATTGTACCACTGGTGCCGGGGGTCATCGTGCCCTTGGGCATGGCGGTGCCGGCCACAGTTGTCTTGGTACCGGCGGGCATCATCGTCTCGGTACCCACCGGCATGGTGGTACCGGCGGGCATCATCGTCTCGGTGCCGGCGGGCATCATCGTTGCATCGGTGGCCGGAGCGGCGGTCGACGCGCCGGGTGCGGTGGTCGGGTTCGCTGCGGGCGTCGCGCCACCGCAGGCAGCCAGCAGCAACGCGATTGCGGTTGCCGGCATAAACATCCTGGTCATCATACTCGAGTATCCTCCATAATATCGTTCGACATTCGCGGACAGTGTGCCCCTGGGCAGCAGCGCAACGGGGTGTGAATGGCACATCACTGGGCCAAGCTACATGTCGCACGAAGCTTGCCAGGTCTGGTTAAGCCTCCTGGGCAATTTGTTTAAGCGCTGATTAACTACGTGATAGACGCGTAATTAACCAGTTTAACACATATACTATCGACGCTTAACTGAAACTTAACACGAGATCGTACGGTTCTTTAATGAAATACTGGCATACTATTACGTGTCTAGCGTACAAACCAATATCGTACCGACGATGCGGCGCACTGTGTGCGGTGTGGTTTTATGCGGGTCAGATGATGTTCAAGGTAGTAGAAGCAAGTTGAGGAGGTTAATTCCATGCGGAAGAACGTATTGCGGCCGCTGTCCATTCTGGCAGCGCTCGGCATTGCAGCGTCGCTCGCCTTTGTGTCGCAGCCGGCCGGCGCACAGGGCACCCCGGCATGGACGCCGCGCGTCCAGAGCCCGGCGGTAGCGCTGAAGGGCTCGGGCGCATCTTTCCCGAACCCGGTATACCAGGTCTGGATCGCGGTGTACAAGCAGGTCAACCCGAGCGTGAGCATCAGCTATCAGAGCGTGGGTAGCGGCCAGGGTCAGCGCGATTTCATCGGCTACCTGACCGACTTCGGCGGCACCGACTCGGTCGTCTCGACGAACGTCGTGGCGGCACAGGCTCCGGATGCGCTGCACGTCCCGACGGTACTTGGCGCGGTTGTGCCGACGTACAATGTACCGGGCCTCGCGGCGGGTACACAGTTGCGCTTCTCGCCCGATACGCTGGCGGGCATCTACCTGGGTACGATCACCACCTGGAACAACGCGGCGATCGTCGCCGACAACCCGGGCGTGACGCTGCCGAGCACCCGCATCACGGTTGTGTACCGCTCGGATAGCTCGGGCACGACCTCGATCTGGACCGACTACCTCTCGAAGGTCAACGCCGACTGGCGCTCGCGCGCGGGCACCGGCACGACGGTCAAGTGGCCGGTCGGTATTGGCGCGCCGGGCAACGCCGGTGTGACGAGCACCGTGCTGCGCACCAGTGGCGCCATTGGCTATGTTGAGCTGGTGTACGCGCTTGGCAACAAGTTGCCGGTGCCGTTCATCAAGAACGCGGCGGGCAACTTTGTGTTGCCGACGCTCGAGAACGTCTCGCTCGCCGCTGCTGGCGCGACGATCCCGGATGACCTGCGCGCGTCGATCACCAACGCGTCGGGTGCCAATTCGTACCCAATCTCGGCCTTCACCTACGTCCTGGTGCGCCAGAACACCTACACCGACGCCGCAAAGGCCGGTGCGCTCGCCGACTTCCTTTACTGGGGTCTGAGCGATGGTCAGGGTGCTGCGCTGCGGCTTGGCTACGCACCGCTGCCGACGGCGGTTCGCACCAAGGCGATGGCCCAGCTGAACAAGATCACGGTCAAGGGCCAGCAGGTCTTCACCCAGGCGCCCAAGTAAGTCGGAGCGCGTGTATCTAGCGAGCGATCAAGTATTGGGGGCGCGGCAGTTCGCTGTCGTGCCCCTTTTTTCGGTAAACGTTAAGCTACCAGGAGCGGTATGGCACCAGCAACATCGACAGGCGAGACGTTTTCGGAGCGTTTTGCACGGCAGACCCAGCACGGCGACAGCATTTTCCGCGGCGTAACGCTGGTCTTTGCGCTTGCTGTCATCGGCCTCGTCGCCACTATTGGTTTCGTCGTCATTAATGGCTCGGCACTGGCGCGCGAGCAATTTGGTCTCGGATTTCTTTTCGATAGCATCTGGAACCCGACCGCGACCGACACCAGCCCGGCGGTGTTTGGTGCCTGGCCGGCTATCCGCGGCACGCTGCTTTCATCGGCGATCGCCCTGCTTCTCGCCGCGCCGATCGCGGTCGGTATCGGCATCTACCTCGCCGAGCTCTGCCCGGTCAGCCTGCGAACGCCGCTCTCGTTCCTTGTTGAACTGCTTGCGGCGATCCCCTCGGTGATCTATGGTACCTGGGGCGTACTGGTGTTTGTGCCGTTTTTTGTGACCTATATCGCGACGCCGCTCGCCGATACAATCGGCCAGGCGATCCCGTGGCTGGCTGGTCCGGTCTCGACCGGGCGTGGCATTATGGCCGCCGGATGTGTCCTTGCGATTATGATCCTGCCGACGATCGCTGCGATTACCCGCGATGTCCTCTCGCTGGTGCCAAACACGCAGCGCGAGGTGTTACTGGCGCTTGGCGCGACCAGATGGGAAGTCATTGCCAAATCGGTTGTGCCGTATGCGCGTGCCGGGATCATCGGTGGCATTATGCTCGGTCTCGGCCGCGCGCTTGGTGAGACGATGGCTGCCACCATGCTGATCGGCAACAGCCAGCAGATCAATCAGTCGCTCTTCGAGCCCGGCACCACGGCCGCGTCGCTGGTGGCGAACGAACTGCCGAACGTCCAGAGCCCGATCCACGAGAGTGCGTTGATCACGGTGGCCATGGTGCTGTTCCTGATCACGCTGGTGCTGAATCTGGGCGCACGACTGATTATCTGGAATATGAACCGCGGTCCGGCGAACGCGAGGAGATAGCGATGACGATCCGCAGTAGTGCTCCATCCAATTACCAGCAGCGGGTGCTGGGTGATCGCGTCATGCGCGCGCTGACGCTCGTGGCCACGCTGATCGCGCTGATCCCGCTGATCCTGATCATTGGCAATACAACGATCCTGGGCGCGAGCGCGCTCTCGATCGATTTTTTCACAAAAACATACGAGCCACCGGCAATCGCCGGCTTTGACCCGGCAGCTGATCTGAGCGATTTGGGTCTCGGCATCCCGGATCTGACCGATGGCAGTTTCACCGATCCGCTGAGCTCCACCAACGGTCTGCCCGATCTCAGCGGCGTAGCCGGTGGGCCGGCGATCGACAATCTCGAAGATAAGGGCGCGGGCTTCGCAGAGGCCACCACCTCGGGCGGCGTGTCACACGCGATCGCCGGTACCCTGCTGGTGACCGGTCTCGCGTTGCTGCTCTCGCTGCCGATCGGGATTCTGGCGGCGATTTTCCTGGCCGAGTATCCGGGCAATCCGGTCGCTACTCTGGTACGCTTCGCGACCGATGTGCTCTCGGGCACGCCGTCGATCATCGCCGGTACCGTCGCGTACATCGTGATTGTGCTCAACTTCCGCCAGTTCTCGGGTGTGGCGGGGGCGATCGCGCTGATGTTCTTGATGGTGCCGACGATCACGCGTACCACCGAAGAGGTCCTGCGGCTGGTGCCCGAGACCACGCGTGAGGCGGCGCTGGCGCTTGGTGCACCGATGTGGTACTCGACCTTTACGGTCGTCGTCCCCACCGCGATTACCGGGATCGTCACGGGGGTGTTGCTGGCCTTCGCGCGTGGCGCCGGCGAGACCGCGCCGCTGATCCTGACGGTGCTCGGCAACAACGAGTTCACCACCAATCTGCTCGGGCCGATCCAGGCGCTGCCACTGATCACCTATCGCTACACCGAATCACCGTATCCGGGCGAGAACCTGCAAGCGTGGGGCAGCGCGTTCATCCTGATGATGCTGGTGCTGACGATGAATATCCTCGTGCGCTTTGGCACACGCAACCGATTGAAGGGGCGGTAAGATGACAAGCGTTGCACACGGGATTACGATTAAAGACCTGAAACCCTTCTACGGCAAGCGCCAGGCGGTGCGCGCGGTCAATGTCGCCTTTGAGGCACAGAAGATCACCGCGATCATCGGGCCATCGGGCTGTGGCAAAAGCACCGTGCTCCGTTGCCTCAATCGTATGCACGAGACAATCGTCGGCGCGCACGCCGAGGGTGCGGTGCTGCTCGGCGATGAGAACGTCTACGCGGCCGATATCGACCCGACGCTGGTGCGGCGCAAGATTGGCATGGTGTTTCAGCAGCCGATCGCGCTGCGCACACGCTCGATCTACGAGAATATCGCCGTCGGGCCGCGGCTGAATGGGATCAACGACAAAAAGCACCTCGATGAGATCGTCGAGAAGGCACTGCGCAATGCGGTACTGTGGGACGAAGTCAAAGATAAGCTTGATCAGCCGGGCATGGCGCTCTCGGGTGGCCAGCAACAGCGGCTCAGCATCTCGCGCACGATTGCGACCGCGCCCGACGTCATTCTGTTTGACGAACCGTGCTCGGCGCTCGACCCGATCTCAACGCTCAAGATCGAAGAACTACTGCTCGAGCTGCGCAAGCAGTATACGCTGATCATCGTGACGCACAATATGCAGCAGGCTTCGCGGATCTCGGATATGACCGCCGTGTTTATGGTCGACAAACTCGATGAGCGAACACCGATCGGCGTGCTTGTCGAGTATAATCCGACCAAACGTGTCTTCACCAGCCCGGAGAGCCCGCGAACTGAAGAGTATATCAGCGGCCGCGTAGGATAGAGGTACACATGGAACAGACAATGTCTCCCGATCGCGTCGGCAATTTTGCCGCCACGCTCGCCACCCGCGCCGCGACGCGTGGTGCGGTACGCGCCGAGAAGACCAAGATTGAAGCGGTCGGGTTCAACTTTTTCTACAACACATTTCAGGCGATCAATGATGTCTCGCTGGCCATACCCGCCAACCACGTCACGGCGATCATTGGGCCGTCGGGCTGTGGCAAGAGTACGTTGTTGCGCGCGATCAACCGCATGCACGACCGGACGCCCAAAGCGCGCGGCGAAGGCAAACTGCTGATCGACGGCATCAACCTGTACAGCAATGAGACCGACGCGGTCACGATTCGGCGGCGGATCGGCATGGTCTTCCAGCGGCCAAACCCGTTTGTCAAATCCATTTATGAGAACGTGGCCTACGGGCTACGGGTCAATGGTATCAAAGACAAGCGCGCGGTCGACGAGCGCGTTGAGTTGGCGCTCAAGAAGGCTGCACTGTGGGATGAGGTCAAGGATCGCCTGCATACCGCATCCGGCACCGCGCTCTCGGGTGGCCAGCAGCAACGCCTCTGTATCGCGCGCACGATCGCGGTTGACCCCGAGGTGGTGCTGATGGACGAGCCGTGCTCGGCGCTCGACCCGATCGCGACGCTCAAGGTTGAGGAGCTGATCCACGAACTCTCGTCTTCGTATACGATCGTGATCGTCACCCATAGTATGCAGCAGGCGGCGCGCGTCAGCGATCTGACGGCCTTCATGCTGATGAACCCGAAGACACGCGCCGGCGAGCTGATCGAGTTTGGCGTGACCGACCAGGTCTTTACCTCGCCTAAGGATCAGCGCACCGAGGATTATATCAGCGGGCGATTTGGCTAAGCGCGCCATTGTAGGGCCGAAG
>JAYUYF010000359.1:0-4320 GCA_043752605.1 Roseiflexaceae bacterium | reverse complement strand
CGGTGTTTGCCGCACGCTCGGAAGGCTTCCGCGATTCGTTTGGCGAATATTCGGTGCCACAGTCAATTTTGCGCTTCAAGCAGGGCTTTGGGCGGCTGGTGCGCTCGCGCGGCGACCGGGGTGTGGTTGCGGTGTTTGATCGGCGGTTGATTTCAAAAAAGTATGGTCAATTATTTCTCGATTCGTTGCCGCCGACGCTGGTGCGGACGGGTGTGGCAAAGCAATTGCCCGCTCTGGCGGCGCGCTTTCTGGCGGCGGGTGAGCCGCGCGGCGATGCCGAGCGCTAACAGAAACAGACGTCTTGACACGCGGTCTACCGGCAGGCGCTGGAGCACGGTGTCGAGCGGTTTCTGGCTGGGCGGCCGGTGAAGCCGGTGTTTCGTAAGGAGTGCTAGTCGTATGATCGCTCGGGGTCGGGTGATCTCCAGCGCCGCAGCAATCGCACCTGATCGGCCAGGTGCAATTGCTGCGGCCCTACGTGCATGATCCCGCGCAACCTGGCCGCGTGCAGCCGCCCGTGTTCACCCGGCGCGCAGCTCGATCCGCATCCGGCGCACGCCAAGGCGCAGGCGGGTCTTGATCGTTCCGATCGGCACACCAGCGCGTGCCGCGATCTCGCGCGCGCTACACCCCGCATGGCAGGCCAGCACCACCGCGGCCTGGGCCGTCGGCAGCAGCCGGATGGCGCGCGTAATCTCGACCCGATCGAGCGCACACGCTTCGTGACCGTGCTGCGTGAGCGCGCCCGCGCCGACGGTGCCGATCGTGTATTCGCGGTGCCGCGCGCGGAAGTGACTGGTGCGCGTCGCATCGACGGCGCGATGACGCGTGATACCCGTGATCCAGGCCGCCACCGAGCGTTCGCTGTGAAAATTCGCCGCTGATTGCCAGAGCGCGTGAAACACATCCTGTGCGACTTCTTCGGCCACCATCCGGTCGCGTGTGATCGCATAGGCGCAGGCGAAGACCCGCCCGCGGTAGCGCACATACCGCTCGGCCAGCGCCTGCTGGTCGTGCGTGCGTACGGCAGCCATCAGTTGCCCATCGGTGGAAGATTCTGCGCTGATATCCACTCGACCCCTCTCTCCTCGTCTACGAATAAGGCTTGCTGCCGATCACGACTGTGGTTGGATCTGTTGGTGCGTGTACCTGACCAGATCGATGTACGTGGTTGCACTGTGTCGATTGTGGTGCAGTTTTGTGTCGCAATCGAGATGTCTCCGATCTGTCATCGTTTGCTCATCCACCGATCTTCCTGATCTGGCGTGTGAAAATTACAATGCGAACGAAACGTGACATCGCGCACGAGCAGGAGAGCCAGATGGTTGCTGCAACCCAGAAGACGACCGGCGCGTGTGCGCCGCTGCGAATGATCCGCTTTGGTACGTGGCCCGAGCTGAGTCCGGCGAGTGAGCCGATGCTGATGGACCTCGCGCTGCTCGAGCAACGGTGCGCCGCTGAGAGCGAGCGTTTTTATCGTGGCCAGCCGCACGATACACGCTTCGCACACGAGCTGTTTCGCCGCGCGCTTGTCGAACGCGATGAACAGGCGTGGGCGGTGATCTACAATCATTATCGCACGCTGGTAGAAAGCTGGATTCGGCGCAGCGGCGCGTTTGCGAGCAGCGGCGAGAGCAGTGAGTATTTTGTCGGGCCGGTGTTTATGCGCTTCTGGCAGGCGATCTCGGGCGAGCGCTTCGCCTCATTCCCGTCGCTGGCTTCGTTGCTGCATTATATGCAGATGTGCGCGAGCTGCGTGGTGATCGACTCGGTGCGCGCCCAGAGCTGGGGCGAGATGCTGCCCGAAGAGGCCATCCCGGCCGGCCGTGCGCCCCGCACTGACCCGGACGAAGAGGCGATGCAGCGGGTTCATCGCACCGAGTTCTGGTCATACATTGGTACGCAATTGAGCGGTGAGGCCGAGCGTGTGGTGATCTACGGCTCATATGTGCTCGGCATGAAGCCGGGTGATATCTTCGAATCGTACACACACCTGTTTGCGAGCATCAACGATGTGTACAACATCAAGCGCAATGTGCTCGGCCGCCTGAGCCGCAACCAGGAGCTGCGCCAGCTTTTCGCCAATTAGGAGCGGCGCAGCCCGGCCCTCACCCGGCCCCGCTCCCAGAACGGGAGTGGGGCGCGTACCGGCAATCGCTTCATTTTCCGCCGTAGTAGACAAACCGCCCGGAGATGCGGAACAGCACGACGGTGAAACTGATGATGATCAGAAACAGGACCCACGCCTGTGCCGAGGCATAGCCGATCTTGAAGTACTGAAAGGCCGACTGCCAGAGGTAGATCGAGAGCATAAGTGTCGAGTCGGCGGGCCGACCGCTGCCGCCGGTCATCACGTGAACCTCGGTAAAATACTGAAACGAGCCGATCAGCCCGGTCACGATATTGAACAGAATCACCGGGCTGATCATCGGGATGGTGATGTGCCAGGTCTGCTGGAGCCGATTGGCACCATCGACCTGTGCGGCCTCGCTCAGTTCACGCGGGACATCCTGCAACGCGGCTAGGTAGATCAGCACCGCATTGCCGACACCCCAGATGCTGATGATGATCAGCGCGGGTTTGGCCCACTCCGGGCTGCCGAGCCACCCCGGCCCGCGAATTCCCACCATTTCGAGTACGTAGTTGATGATCCCGGCGCGCGGATTGAACATCCACAGCCAGACGATCGCCGTCGCCACCACGGGTGTGATCGACGGCAGAAAAAAGATCGTGCGGAAGATCGAGACACCGCGTGTTTTGGTATTGAGCAACATCGCGAGCAACACGCTGATGATTGTCCCCAGCGGTACGGCGAAGAACGCAAAGTAGGCGCTATTGCCCAGTGCGGTCTGGAAACGCGGATCATTCAGCAGATTCTGATAATTGGTCAAACCAATAAAGCGCGGTGTATCGAGAATTGGGTAGAAGGTGAAACTGTAGTAGAACGATGCGAGAAACGGGTAAAGCTGGAACACCAGAAAGCCGACGATCCACGGCGAGATAAACAGCAGCCCGGTGAGCAGCGAGCGCCGCTGCCGCCGCGTCCAGCGCGGACGTGGTGCTGCAATCGATGGTGGTAATGCGCGTTGTGCCATCGTTATCCCTTTATCCCCGTCATGGTGATGCCTTCGATAAATGTACGCTGCGTGAAGAAGAACAGCACGATAATTGGCAGCGTACTCATACAGGTGGCCGCCATCACCCAGGCCGAATTCGAGAAACCGTAGCTGGCCTGCATGTTTGCGATACCAAGCGAGATCGTAAACAATGCTTTGTCGTTGATATAAATCAGCGGGCCAAAGTAATCGTTCCAGCTGCCAATAAATTGAAACAACGCGACAACCGCCAGCGCGGGTTTCATGAGTGGCATGATGATCTGCGCAAAGATCCGCAGCTCGCTGGCACCATCGGCGCGCGCCGCATCCGAGAGTTCTTCCGGGATGCGCAGCAAAAACTGCCGCAGCAGGAAGATAAAAAAGGCATTGCCGAGATACGTCGGGACGATCAGCGGCAGGTAGGTATTGAGCCAGCCAAGCTGCCGAAAGGTAATATAGAGCGGGATGAAGGTCACAAATGCGGGCAGCATGAGCGTTGCTATCACCAGTGCAAACACGCTATCGCGGCCGGGCCACTGCACGCGTGCAAAACCATAGGCGATCAGCGCATTGGAAAGTACTGCGCCGACGACCGACAAGAGCGTGATATGTACCGTGTTGAGGATATAGTTGCCGAATTCGGCCTGCGTGAACGCGGTAATGTAGTTATCCCAGCGCACCGGTTGCGGGATCCAGATCGGCGGCGAGAGCATCAGTTCTGCCGGGTTTTTGAGCGAGGTCGAGATCATCCAGGCCCAGGGCAGCAGGAAGAAGCCCGCGAGCAGCAACAGCAGTGTGTAGGTAAGGATGCTCATGGTGATGCGCGCGAGCCGCACAGATGGTGGTGCAAGCCGCTGGCCGGGGAGCGGCAGCGTCGCCGAATTCAGCGGTGGGGTCTTTGCCACAGGTTACTCCTCAAGGAAGAACACCAGCGGTGAGCTGGTGTTCTTCCTGCACGACACACGCCCATCAGGTTGTCGGGTTTTGTGCGTACCAGTCGTTGAGTTCCTTCTGCGCCGTCTCCTGGACGAAGTCGAGCGCCTCCTGGGGGGCCTTCTGGCCGAGCCGAACCTTCTCCCATTCGGCAGACATCACATCTGAGTAGGATGCGCTGGTGGGGAGCTTGGGCGGATAGAGATACGTGTCGGCGTCGAACAGATCGGAGAGGAAGACCTCTTCGTAGCCCGGGCACTTGCCGATGACGTTGGCCTTGAACGCCGGGTAG
>JAYUYF010000358.1:0-1598 GCA_043752605.1 Roseiflexaceae bacterium | reverse complement strand
TCAATTCTCAATTCTCAATTCTCAATTCTCAATTCTCAATTCTCAATTCTCAATTCTCAATTCTCAATTCTCAATTCTCAATTCTCAATTCTCCCGCCACCCGCACCGCATCCGGCCCTGCGCCAAGCACGATCCAGAGCCGCTTGAACGTATCGAGCCGGATCGGCCCCTCGCGCACCACGGCCGCACCTGGCCCGAGCGCCGCCAGCGCCGCCGCGTACTTGGCGGGCGTCACATCGCCCGGGATGAGAAGCAATGCCGTGCGCGTCGGTGCCGGGTTCAGCCTGGCACCATCGAAACGCCCGATCTGGTCACGCACATCGGCGGTCAGGAACCGCGTCACATCTTTATCCGCAGTATTCTCCCAGAGATACAGATCGACCGGCAGCCCGTCGCGCACCGCCGCCCGCAGCGCACGGGCGATCACGGTCTCATCATAATCAAATTTGCGCACGACGTCGGCCGGATTCGATGCAGCCCTCCAGTAGGTCGTCACATTCAGCCCGAGCGCGATCGCGAGCCCTATCACAAGCGCAGCGCGCCCACTGCGCCCGCCCGGCAAGGCTCCCAGCCCGACCGCCACCAGCGCACACGTCGGTGCCAGCGCCCCGATCGCGCGCATCGCGTGCGGCGCATCGCCGCTGAAGACCGCTGGCACCAGCCCGAGCGCGAGCCAGATCACCAGACGCCGCTCGCGCGCGCCCCACAACGCCAGCAGTACGCCGACGGCGAAGCCCGCGCCCGAGACCACGTCGAGCATCGGCCGGTCAGGTGCAAAATGGCGTGCGTTGCTATCGCCGCGTACGTGCCACATCTGCGCATAGGTGAGCACGTTTTCCTGTACCCGCAGCAATGGCGGCTGTGGTGCGAGTGTCGCGGCGCGCGTCACGTTCACGCGCCCGACCCGCCGGTTGAACAGTTCGGGTGACGTGACCGCGTACTGGATCAGCGGGAGCGCCACCAGCACCAGTGCCAGCGCGGCCGAACCGGCGATCACGCCAAAACGCCGGTCACGCCGCAACGGAAACGCCACCAGCGCCACCAGTAGCGGCGTAAGACGCCCGGTGTGGTACGTATAGAGCGCGAGCCCGGCCACTGCACCTGCCGCCAGGCTCCAGAGTGCTGCCGTACGCAAGCTGCCTGCCTGCGTCGCCCGCAATGCTGCACCAAGCGCCCCACACGTACACAACAGATCGAGCATCGGCGGCATCGCCCAGCGGCTCTGGTACAGCGCCCACATGGCAAACGCCATGAGCAGCCCGCCGAGCAGCGCGCGCCGCCGCCCGAGCAGCGGCTCCAGCGCAAATACCAGCGCCAGCGGTGCCAGCGCACCTGCCAGCGCCACCGGCAATCGTAGCGCCACCAGATCGGGGCCGAGCAAGCCGACAAACGGCGCGATCAGATACAGGATCCCGGCTGGCAAATCGACGGCTGGCTCGTAGACCGGGCGATAGCTCGGGTCTTGCCAGATCTGGAGCGCAAACAACCCGTGGCGCGCCTCATCGCGCCAGAGCGCAGGCGGCAGGCTTTCGAGCCCGGTCACGCGCAAGAGCAATGCCAGACCAAAGACCGCCGCCAGGCTGAGCAACCACACCCGA
>JAYUYF010000357.1:0-4327 GCA_043752605.1 Roseiflexaceae bacterium | reverse complement strand
TCGAGCGCACAAACAGGATATCGTGGTTACCCGAGGCGATTCCCTCGCCCCAGGTGATAAAGATCCCGCCGGTGCCATCGGCTGCGATATCGGGGTTGAGCGAGTTCATGCTGCCCGAATTGGAGACGTTCTTTGTTGTCCAGGCGTTGGCACGATCGCGGCGGGCGAAGTAGATATCGCCGCGTGCTGCGCGCTGAAACGCCATGTAGACCTGACCCGTGTCCGAGACCGCGAGACGCGGTGCATTCTGATACGTGTCGCACTCCTGGCGTGGTGCCTCGATCGGGTCAAACGTCTGGTTTGATTCGAGCTTGCGGTAATACACGTTATACTGCGCGGTGCCCGGGCACTTATTCGAGATCCACGAGAAGTGCGTGTTGCCGCTGGCATCGCCGACGACACCAAACACATACGATTTGTTGCCATCGCTATCGACGACCGCCGAGTTGCCAAGCGTCATTGTCGCATTGACAAACGTACCGCGCCGGTAGCGCGCATCGCCGTTCCGATCGGTGTAGAAGAACACGAGCGCATCACCGACAAACGCGATACGCGGGCCAGCGTCGTTGCGTGCGCCATCAATCTGGCGCGGCGCGCTAAACGATCCGCTAATGTTGTTGACATACAGCACGATGCCTTCGCTGCCCGAGGCCGCCTGCTGCAAATAAGCGACGTGCGTCTTGCCGTTGACATCGACTGCCACCGACGCGTTGACCGAGCGTCGGTCATCGCTGACACGCTGGATATTATCGTCAAATTCGACACTGCCGGTGAGTGCTGCCTGCGCTATCTGGGGCATCGCCGGGATGAAGATCGGCAGCAGCAGCAACCCGACCAGCGCGCCAAACGCTCGCCGTAGAGTAGTGATCCGGTTCATACGGTACAAGCTCCTTTTCAACCTAGCGTCCAGCGAGGCCACTGACACGGAAATCATCAAAGATCAGGCCACCGGTTGCGATTCCGTAGACACCCGCCTGGCCGGTGCCAAGCGTCGCGTTGCTCACACGCAGGAGTTCGCTGCCATCGACGCTGCCGACAAGCGTATCCGCCTGTACGGTGAGGCTCAAACGATACCAGCGCCCGGTCTCAACCGCCAGATCAGCCGTAACGAGCGTGGCAAAGCTATCGTCACCGCTGTCGAAGCGCGAGATGGCGACCTGATTGGTGCCGTTGCCGATCAGATGCAAGAGGTAAAACCCATCGCTCCCGGCCCGCGCGACGACGCCAGGCTGCTCGTTGGTCTCGGCGTATGCCGAAGCGGCCACGGTATAATCCTGCCAGTCCCCGCCACCGGTGACGAGCGCGGTGCCCACATCGGTGAAACCGCCGTTGAAATCGCTGACCTGGCGCAACTGCCCGTCGCTGATCTCCCAGACCGCCGGACCGCCGGTCAGATCATAGGTCTCGATCGCGCGCCAGTCGGCAAGCGATGTGGCACCGCTGAAGTTGGTATCGCGCAGCGGCTGGCCACCCTTCTCGGCAACGACTGTCGGCGCAGCGACTGGTACAGGTGTGGCCGCCTGCGGCTCGCCCGTCGGCATCGGTGGTGGCGTCGAGAGCACTTCGACGGTGGGTTGGTCTGCGCGAGTCACTGGTGCAGCGCTGCTACACGCGCTGGTGAACAGCGCAGCAGCGACCAGCGCCAGTGGGGCGAGTGTGCGTATCCGAACCATGAGATATCCCTCCTCTGTATCTTCCGAACCGTAGATTATGATGGCTAGTGCTCACTATCAAGCAGTGTTGCCGGCTCCGGTACTGCTGGCCGCTGTGCAACAAGCAACAGCATGGACCGCAGCGCTGGTTGCACCAGCCCGACACCGATCAACGCTGCCTTGACCGATACGCGCAATGGATTGGTGCGCAGCCGCTCAGCTTCGACACCGACACGCTCCCACGCATCGACAAATCGCTCAATTTGCACCGCAAGCCCGGCTTGCTCGGCCAGCCAGCGCAACTCGGGCATCGTGTACAGCCGACTATGATTATAGTATCGCTGCGAACCACTGAGTTGCATGCTGCGTTCGAACGAGGCAAATTGCTCGAACGGCCGCCCGAGGACGATATCGAGCATCGTCTTCGCGCGGCTTTTGCAGTACAGCTGGTTGGGCGTTGAGATGATCAGCCGCCCACCGGGCCGTAACACCCGTGTCATCTCGCGCAGTGCGGCCAGCGGCGATGTGTTGAGGTGTTCGATGACCTCGGAGAAGATGACCGCGTCGAACGATTGATCGGGGTATGGCAGCACTTGCTCCTCGATATTGCACAATTGTACTGTCACTCCCAGCCGCCGCCAGAGCGTGGCACGCTCGGCAGGGAAGAGATCAACTGCGGCGACGCGATACCCGGCACGCACCAGGATTTCGGTAAAATGCCCGGGCGTCGCGCCGATCTCGAGGATATCGCGCGCAGGCTGCTGCGCCAGCATCGCAAGCAACGCACGAAATCGGTAACGATGTAGACGAAAGTACGATGGCTTTTGTTCCGCCGTCAACTCGCGCCCAAATTGTTCGACGATTGCGACCGGTGTTTGTTCTTCCACGCCTCTATTATCTCCATTTTTACGACGTTTCCTGCGGCCTATGCCAGAGTTAGGACTAAAGTACCATTTGTGTGTTCATGGACGCACGCACCGAATCGATCACTCGCCGTGCCCGAGCCGCGTAGGTGTGTTGCTGCACCAGCCTGGCCGCACTCTGTGCGCGCTGTGTGCGTGCGGTAGGATCGGCGAGCGCTGCTGCGAGCGTTGTCGTGAGCGCGGCGGTGTTGCCACGGGTGAAGTACCAGCCTGCGTGCGCCGGCAGGATCTCGGCGAGCGCCGGGATCGCGGGCAAGATGATCGCGCGCGCCGATGCCATATACTCAAACAGCTTGAGCGGCGATGCGGTCACATCCGTGACGGTATCCGGGATCACGAGCAGGTCAGCCGCGCCGAGGTACTGCGTCGTCTGTTCCTGCGCGATCTGCCCGGTGAATGTGACGCGCTCGCCGATTCCCAGCGCGGCTGCCTGCGCCACCAGCGCGGCGACCTCAGCTGGCCGCCCACCCACCAGCACCGCGCGCAGATCAGGGTGCTGTGGTACGAGCGCCGCCAGCGCATCGACGAGCCGCTCCAGCCCACGGTACGCGAAGCTCATGCCGCTGTACACCACGAGCTGGGTACCGGGCGCGATGCCGAGCGCGGCGCGGCAGCCGGCCTGGTCGCGGTCGTAGTACAAGTGCGGGTCGTAGGCATCCGGGATGATATCAACGTCATGCGGAGCCCGCCAATCGATCTGCGCGAGCACCCCGCGAAACGCGTCGGTCAGCGAGGCCACCCGTGTGCTGCGTGTGAGCGCCACTCGATCGACGAGGTTCAGCAGTGGCTGCGCCCAGCGCTCTTTGGCGCGCGACGGGTTCCAGCTCTCGAGGTCGTGCGCTTCGTAGACCACCGGCAGTCCGAGCTGTGGCCCGTAGACCGCCGCCCACCACGCCGCACAAATCACTTCGCGCACGTAGACCGCCGCGATCTGTTGTCCATTGCGGCGGCGGCGCACGATCTCGGCGGCGCACATGGCCGCAAATGCGCTGCGCTCGGCATAGTACCAGAGCGTGCTGTGGTACAATCGCGAGAGTTTGCCGATCGCCGGACGCGGGAGATGTACCGCGCCCACGTCGTCAAAACGTGTGGGCTCGCGGCGCCAGCGCGGGATGAGCGCCAGCGTGTGGGGCTCCAGCGCGCGCAGTTCGCGCAGCGTGCTCCAGGTCTGGATCGCATTGGCCGATTTGAGCGTCAGGCTGGTCGGGTATGCGATATAGCAAAACGGCGTCATCGGCGTGCGCCCGGTGCCAGCGCTGATGACGCGTGCTGTGCCACGGCATCGCGGTAGACCGTATCCATCGCACGGGCGACGGCCGCGGCCCGGAACCGATCACGCGTGGCCACACACGCCGCGCCGCGCGCCGCACGCTGCTGCGGATCGGCCAGCAACTCGCCGAGCGCCGCCGCCAGCGCGGCCGGGTCGCGTGGCGGCACCACCAGCGCCTGCGCCGTGTCGAAGAACCCGACCGTGCCCGCCGTCTCGGTGGCGACAAACGGCGTGCCGAGTGCCGCGCCCTCGACCAGAATTTTGTTGCCGCCCTCGATCAATGACGGCACCGCCACCGCGTCGGCCGCCGCCAGATACTCGGCCATGCCTGCGGGCGCGATGTGACCCACCAGCGTGAATCGCTCGGCCACGCCCAGCGCGGCGGCCAACCTGTTTAGATACGCGGCATAATCACCGAGCCGTGAGTCATCGCGGTTTGGCCCGAGTACCAGCACGCGCGCATCCGGCACCCGCGCCAGCAG
>JAYUYF010000356.1:0-1601 GCA_043752605.1 Roseiflexaceae bacterium | reverse complement strand
GGCAATCCGGTAACGTGGAACTGCGCCCGCCCCGCCCCACCTGTGGGGAGAGGGGTTGGGGTGGGGGAATAGAGGATATCGACAATGGCCGAGATTGTGATCCCACCGATCGAATGGAATGTCGTGTTCCCGATCGCAGTGCTGTTTGTCTGGTCGGCGGTGCTGCTGCTGGTCGATCTGTTTATTGCAGACGACCGCAAGCGGCTGACGGGCTACCTGGCGCTGGCCGGGCTGGCTGCCACCGCGCTTGCGAGTATCCCGCAGTGGGGGCTGAATACCAGCACATTTGGCGATATGCTCGTCATCGATGGGTTTGGCCTCTCGATGAATGTGATCTGTCTGATCGGGGCAGCGCTGACGATCATTATGGCGCTGGCGTATCTGCCGCGCCAGCTGATCGATCGCGGCGAGTTTTATGTGCTGATCCTGCTGGCCACCGGCGGTATGCTGCTGCTCAACCAGGGACGCGATCTGATTGTGTTGTTCCTGGGGCTCGAGTTGCTCTCGATCACGCTGTATGTCCTGGCCGGGTTTGCGCGACCGCAAATCGCCTCGGAAGAGGCGGGCATGAAGTACCTGCTGATCGGTGCATTTGCGACCGGCTTCTTTGTGTTTGGTATTGCGCTGCTCTACGGCGGCAGCGGCTCGGCCAACCTGCGTACGATCGGTACGACACTTGCCGCCGGGCTGCCTGCGGGCGAGAACGGCCTGTATGTGCTGGCGGGTGCGGCGCTGGTGCTGGTCGGGCTCAGCTACAAAACCTCGCTGGTGCCGTTTCATATGTGGACCCCGGATGTCTACGCGGGCGCGCCGACGCCGGTGACCGCATTTATGTCGACCGCCAGCAAGGTCGGTGCATTCGCCGGGCTGACGCGCTTCCTGATCGAGGCGATCGGGCCGCAGCGCGCGGCGTGGCTTCCGGCGCTGGCGGCACTGGTGGCGCTGACGCTGCTGGTGGGTAACATTGGTGCGCTGACGCAGACCGGCCTGAAGCGGCTGCTGGCCTACTCGAGCATCGGCCAGGCTGGTTTTGTGCTGCTAGGTGTGGTGGCTGGCGGCGTGCGCGGCATCGAGGCGCTGACGATCTACCTGTTGGCCTACACGCTGGCCAACATGGCCGTGTTTGGCGTGCTGGTCGCGCTAGAGCGTGGCGGCGAGCAGACGAGCGAACTACGTGTGCTGAATGGCCTCTGGCGGCGGCGTCCGTGGCTGGCAGTGGCGCTGGTGGTGGGTCTGCTCTCGCTGGCGGGCGTGCCGCCGACGGCCGGGTTTGTGGCAAAGCTGGCGGTCTTCACCGCTGCCTGGGAAGCCGGACTGGCGTGGCTGGTGGTCGTCGGTATTATCGCATCGATGATCGGCGCATATGTCTATCTGCGTATGGCGATCCAGGTATTTGCTGCGGAGGAGGATGCTCCCGAACTGGTGCGCGAGAACCGCCAGCAGATCGGCGTCGCGCTGGCGGCGATTGCCACCGTGGTGCTTGGCGTGATCCCCGCGCCACTGTTTGCGCTGGCACAGCAGGCGGCGCAGTCGCTGGCGAGCCGGTAGCGGCGCAGGGCCGACGCGGGGGTAGGGACGCAGTATGCTGCCGTCCCTACCCC
>JAYUYF010000355.1:0-1602 GCA_043752605.1 Roseiflexaceae bacterium | reverse complement strand
GAAGAACCGGCACCACGCCGCCGCAGGAAGGCGGCCGATGTAGTGGAAGTAGCGGACGATCTGGCTATTGTGGAGTAGCGAGGTATTCGGGCGCGGTGGGTCTCAGGGCCACCGCACCCGGTGACCTATGGCCAGCACTCACCGATCTCGCCGATCGCTTTGGCGATCTCCGCAGGCTATATTTGTGCGTTGAGTCCTATACGTCAGGGGATTGGTGCGCGGAAGCGATCAGCAATTCGCTATGGAAGACAACCAATGGTCGTGCGCCTGGTGCCCATCAACCACACGACTATTGAGTAAATTCTGTTACGCTGCAGCACTCAGCGTGTCGTGAATAGTTGCCATACGCGTGTTGCTCCGAGTCTATATGCCAGCAGAACGTACGTCACACCAGCCGCGTGCGCTCAACTGGCTGATGAGTTCTTCGCATACATCGCAATCGGGGTCATGTAGATTCAGTGTGCGGGTAAAAATATTTGCATCAAGGGTGTGCATCGGTGTTTCCATCTGCGCCTGCACGATCGCGTGCGTCTCGATCTGCATCTAACTGCCGTGCGACATTAGCAGCGGGATAGGTTGCGCGAAACGTCGCGCTGAAGGCTTTGAACCGGGCCAGACCATCAGGCGTGACGGGCGCGGCCGGGTGAACGTGCGCGATCTCGTGTGCGAGTTCGCTGATCAATTGCGCTTTCTCCTGCACGCTGAGCATGCGCGTGGCATTGCGTGCGGTGCGTAACGAAACGGTCTCAACCTGTGGTGTCATTGCTGAACCTCCTTATTGTATTCAATTAGACGCCGTTCTGCGCACTGTGGAGGCAGTCGCTGAGACGAAAGAGAAATGCCCTTGCCACTCCAATTTGTATGTACGGGCAAACGCTGGTGGTAGTATCGTACGACGAGTGGAAGACGCGTATCCGCCGCGTGCAAGGAGGAACCCCGTGACTACACAACGACTCGCTGATCGCGACGATGCGACGTTTGAGCGCATGCTCGACACCCATATCGATCGGGTCGCTACAGGAGCGAGCGATCCCGATGTCGCCAATGCGCTGACACTCTGGCGCGAACGGCGCGCGCGTTAGGCGGCGACGACGACCACGCTGGATGTAACGATCGACCACGGCACCGTGTCGCTTGTCCCACTCACGCGACACCAACCGTGGTCGTGCGCGGCAACGAGATATCGTGGGTGGCCACCGGATCGTGCTCCAGCTGGCTGCCACTCAGCCGGCCACCTGATTGTGCGCCAGGGTTCGGGTTTGCCTCACGCCAGCAACCCCAACACCAGCAGCATGCGTCGGTCGAGCAGCTCACGTGTGGCGTCGGCGACATCAATCGTGATTGTCCCTGGCTTTCGGCGCAGCTGCCCGATCGGTTGTACACCACGCATCAGATTGTAGCGCGTTCGCACGCGCACCGCGCCGATCAGGTGCGCGATTGGCAGGAATATCCCGATGATGTTCCAGATCGCCGCGAGCGGGCGTGCTTCAGGCACCGCCGTCACACGCTGTACACTGCGGGTATCAGTGCCGTACCACAGACCAGCTTCCTTCAGCACGGTGCCGATGTGCTGCCCGGTCACATCGCGCACGGTGAACGCGG
>JAYUYF010000354.1:0-4345 GCA_043752605.1 Roseiflexaceae bacterium | reverse complement strand
CGATTCGTGTGTCGTTCGTCATGTCAGTGTCCTTTCTTGAAACGGTGTAGCCGGGCAACATGCCCGCGTATCGATAGTATTATAGGTTCAATCGTGCCAACACTCCGCCAAACAACCTACGTCATTTTTATGATCGATCTGTGGCAGTACCCGGCTATTGGCGGCCATATTGCCGATTGTCCGTCTGGCGGGCACGATATGATTTGCCTGGATTACCGCACATGCAGCAATGATGGTGAGCCCGCAGTTGTCCATGTTGATCAAGAAGCCGATTTTACCATCACGTTGTTTGCACCCGACTTGCAACGTTTATCAAAGGTCTGGCCGACGACAGCCAGTTCTAGTACGGCACAGAAGCGTATCGACTGCGGGAACGACCGGGCACAAATACGTATGAACCTGTGCGCGGCCAGATACCTTGAACGGGGTACGCACCCGCCCGTCAATCCTCCAGCGTGCGCGGGTCGATGCCCAGTTCGCGTAGCTTCGCCCAGGCACGCTGCTTGGCGCCTTGCTCAGCGATCGCGCGCTGCTGTGCCACGATCGCGGCGCGCTCGGCCACGATCGCGGCGCGTTGCGCCGCCGCAACGCGCGAAATTCGGCGTACGCCATCGGCATCGACGAGTTGGAGTAACGGCGGCTGCGGCACGACCCAACTCGCGAGCACCGCACTCCAGATCCGCCCGTCCGGCTCCGCACTCACGGCATGCATGCCAGCAGCATTGCGCCGCCACAACCGCAGCTCCGGGCCGGGTAGATACGGCGCGCGCTTCGGATCGTACAGGCAGTATTCGGCCACGCCCATCGCAGTATAGATCGCGGGCTTGCGCTGGAGATCGACTTTCCACGTCGCCGCCGAGGCGACCTCCAACACAAACGCCGGAGCCGGGCGGTTGGGCTCGTACATGCGCCAACTCGTCAGATCCTCGCGCGCGGCGAGCGGGATGGACACGCCGGTGAAGACCGCGAGATCCGGAGCAACCGGATACTCGCGCGCGTTGCGCTCGCGGTAGATATTGAGATTGCGTGCGAGAAAGACATCCTGCCCGTCAAACATCCAGTCCAATAGCTCGCGCAATGCCTCGATCACGGCATCCTGTAACGCGTTCTCACCCATACGATCCTCAGCCGTCAGATGACGGTCATAGTAGTGGAACGCGACGGTGGGGGCGGTCTCGGTACTCATACGCGTCTCCATCCGGCAAGAATAGCACAGATGTTCGTTTCTGTCAGGATTTCGCTCATGATACCATGCCACTGCCGGGCGCGCCATAGCTGCGTGCTACCTGCCGCCAGGCCAGGCGAAGCTGGTGCGCCGGTGTGCGCCGGGCATCGAGAGCGGCACATCAATTGCCGATACAGTATTTGAGCTGGGATATTTCGATCAGTCGCACCTCACGAATGCCCTGAAGCGCTATAATCTTTAATATCGATAGTAAACAGCACGAGGAGAGCATCATGCGCAAGATTGTCGTCACCGAATTCCTGTCACTCGACGGTGTAATGGAAGCACCTGCCTGGACGGCACCGTACTGGAATGACGAGATCGCGACATTTAAAGGTGAAGAAACGAGTGCCAGCGATGCTGTGCTGCTGGGGCGTGTGACCTATCAGGGGTTTGCCGCAGTCTGGCCAAACAGCACCGACGAAGGTGCACCATACTTCAACACCGTCCGGAAATATGTGGTCTCGACGACCCTGCACACCGCAGAGTGGAACAACACAACGCTGATCAGGACGAATATTGTGGACGAGATCCGCAAACTCAAGCAGCAGGATGGCAAGGATATTATTATTCATGGCAGCGCCACGCTGGTACAAACGCTCATGGAGCATAATCTGGTTGATCGCTATCGGCTGCTCGTTTATCCCGTCGTGGTGGGTAAGGGTATGCGGCTCTTTCACGAAGGCACCATCGCGACGCTAAAGTTGCTGGAGGCACAATCGTTCAGTTCGGGCGTCGTGGCGCTCGTTTATGCACCCAACCCTACCTGAGTATCGACCATAATGCGTGGGGTTTCTTGTGAATCCCACGCATCCCGAAGCTGCGATCAACCTGCACGTGAAACATTCTTGATAGTATAGAGGGTTCGACGGATCTCGATCCCGCTGCAATCGCTTCGTGCATCACCAACCCGCAAGTCTTGCGTTACTGGTGTAGGATAGCAGTATCGCGTAGCAAGAGGGGAATATGCCCATCACAACACCATTCGCCACAGCCGACGACTGGCTTGCGCAGATCACGCTATCGTGTACCGACGATTCGCCCACCGCTTTTGCCGCTGCCGTCGATCCGATCATCGCTGCGCTTGGTGATCGGGTGGAATTGCTCGCGTTTGGCGAAGCGCTGCACGGCAGCGAAGAGATATTGCAGCTGCGCAACCGGCTGTTCCAGCATCTGGTGCTGGCGCACGGCTACCGGGCAATTGCGATCGAGAGCAGCCTGCCGCGCGCGCGTCTGGTCAACAACTATATCGCGCGTGCTGGTCGCACCCGATATCGGCAGTGCGGTGACACCCATGCTCGAGACGTTGCTGACGCGCACGGCTGCCGTCGGGTCGGCGTACTTTCAGCGCGCAGGCACGGCCTATGTCGCGCGTGCGGCAACCGGCGTGATGCCGATCGGTTCGGCGATGGACGCAGTGCTGGCCCACGGGTTGCCCGACGAGTTGCCGCTGATCCAGGCGCTGATCGAGCGTGCCAATCCGCACTTCTTCGATGACACCAACATGGCACCCGCCGCCACCGGCTTCGCCGAACTCGGCATTGTCAGCCTCGCCGCTGCGCCGGTCTACAGCCCGAGCGGCGTGCTGCTGGGCGCATTTCTCATGCATACCTTCGAGCAACACGATTGGACTGTACACGAACAGCAGCTCTTCAGCGCGCTCTCGCATATGCTGGCGCACCTCACCGCGCGGCTGGTGGCCGAAGAGCAGGTGCGCCTGGCGCACGATGCGGCGATCCGCGCGCTGGGGCTGGCACTCGAATACCGCGATTCTGAGACCAAAGGCCATACCGACCGGGTGACGATGCTTGCGGTGCAGATCGGTGAAGACCTGGGTCTGCCCGATACCGAGATGACCGCGCTGCGCTGGGGTGCCTATCTGCACGATATCGGCAAGCTCACCACGCCAGACCAGATTTTGCACAAGCCCGGCCCGCTCGATGACCAGGAATGGCGCATCATGCGCGAGCACACGGTGATGGGCGATCGGTTTACGGCTGAACTGCTGTTTATGCCCGCGCAGGCGCGCGCGCTTGTGCGCTCGCACCACGAGCGCTGGGATGGGCGTGGCTACCCCGATGGGCTGGCGGGTAGCGAAATCCCGCTGGTCGCGCGGATCTTTTCGCTCTGCGATGTCTACGATGCGCTCACCAGCGAGCGGCCCTACAAACGTGCCTGGCCGCACGACGCAGCACTTGCCGAACTTGCGCGCGGGGCGGGTACGCAGTTTGACCCCGATCTGGTGGATCGGTTTCTGTGCCTGGCGCATACGACGTGCATCCGGGAATTGCCGAGCACCTGATGGCGCATCGCGTAGGATGCGAATCGCTACCGCCGCAGCCTACCGCGTTGCTGGCAGCACGTGTATGAGCATCGCCCTGGCGATGCCGGCCTGTAGATCACGTTCCGTGCGCAGGGTTCTCAGATCGATCCCGAGTTGTACGATCGTCTGGGCTATCTCCGGGCTCACCCCGACCACAATCGACGTGGCACCGAGCAGTCGCACTGCATCGATCGTTGTGAGTAGATGACTGGCGACGGCGGTATCGATAACTGCGACGCCGGTCACATCGAGAATGACCGCCCGCGCTTGCTGGCGCTCGACCGCGAGCAGCAATTGCTCGGTTGCCTGCACGCTGCGTTCGATAGAGAGTGACCCGACGAGCGGCATGATCAGCACACCGGGGGCGATCGGAAGAATCGGCGTCGAGAGAATACGAATCGCTTCGAGCAGGTGTTTTTGCTGCTGCGTCACCTGGAGTAACTCTGCTTCGCGCAGGTGGAGGGCGTGCGTTGCCTGATTGAGCGATGTGATATCGCGCGCGATCGCATAGACGCCGACGATCGTCTCATCGAGTACCACCGGCACCAGTGTCAGCGCGATATCGCTGGGCTGGTGGTCTGCGCGCAGCAAAACCAGCGTACAACTCTGCGAGCTACCCGTGAGCGCGGCCGCAAAGCAAGCCTGTAACACGTCGCTGTCGGCCGGCGCAGTGAGTTCGCCGAATCGACGCCCGGCGAGTGTTGTCACCGATTGATTGGTGAGTGCCGTGGCAGCCGGATTTGCATCCGTACATTGCCCATCACGGTCGAGCGCAAACACTGCTTCCGGGTTGCGGG
>JAYUYF010000353.1:0-1608 GCA_043752605.1 Roseiflexaceae bacterium | reverse complement strand
TTCGCGGCTGTACGGCGCAGCAGCGTTGCGATCGCTTCGGGCACCGCTCTCGGTTGTGGTTGTGCGCGACGCTAGCGCTTCTTGCGGTTGGCTTTGCGTGTGGCGCTGGCAGCTTTGCGTTTGTTCTTCTGGCGGCGCTCGTGATCCTGCTTGCGCTTCTTGGTTACTGTCCGCTGTTCGCCACGCGCCTGTTCGGCGTGGTGCCGTTGTTGGAATGCTGCCAGGTTCTCGATCAGGCCCGGCGGGAACATCTCACGGTTGCGTGCCACGAAGCGGCTGCGCGATTCGTCGACCAGCGGGTCGTCGGGTTCGGGTTCCAGCCCCATGCGTTCAAGCACATCGTCCCACGGGCCGTGTACTGTTTCGTCGATTTTGCCAAGCTCGAAGGCGTGGCGGATCAGCGGCACTGTCTCGGCGGCATGCAGATCGATCAGGGCACCCAGCGCGCCGGTAATGGCGGGCTCGTGGTCGGCCTCAGCGCCAGCCAGCACCACGCTGAGCGCGGCGATGACCTGCTGGCGGGTCGCGGGGTGTTGCGCGGCGATCGTCTGCAGCACGTCTGCAACGCGCGCGCGACCCCAGGCCCAGCGCGTGCGGTCGTGCAGGTAGCCAATGGTGGATGGCAGCGCGTCGGGGCCGACGGCCGCAACAATCTCGATCAGCTCATCGGTCATCTGGTTGAAGTCGAGATCGAAGATCGGGAGGAGATCTGCCACGACGTGCGAGATGTCGTGGCGCGCGAGGATCTGCAAGGCATGCACGGGTGCCCACGCCGCTGCGCCGTGTTCCTCAGACGTCGCCAGCACGCGGTCGCGCAGCATGCGAACCAGCTCAGGGACATGTTGCTGACCGATGCCAAGCTCAGCGGCGCGCTGTTCAAGTGTTGTATCGGGAACATCGCCCAGCGTGAGTAGCGCATCGAGCGGCGGCAAATACGGATCAGCGGCGGGCTGGAGTGCCGCCAGCACGTGCGCATGCACCGGGCGATCGAGATCGGAGCCATCACCGCCCCAGTCGATGTCTACCGGGTGCCACGGCCGGTCGAGCGGCTCATACTCGATATCGACGGGTTCATCAGTCTGTTGGTTTTGATCCAGTTCGCTCATAGCCAAACCGCTCCTCGCTCTGGTGTGTTCATGCTGGTCTCCGTCCGCAGCATTGTACCGCATCAGCGGGCGTGGGTAGTGCGGTGCGAACCGGGAAAACCCCGTCGGTTCTCGTATGCACGCTACACTTGCTGTCGTGTGGCACGGACGATCTCGGGCTACCCGATGCTATCGACGAGATGAAGCGCAGGATCATAAGTCTCCCGCACGCACCCGATGTAACGATCTGCGCGAGATCGTGCGAGCGGATCGGGATCTCGTACTGGATGGTGTCCCACAGCACTGCCAGCCGCACATCAAAACAGGCATGGACAATGCGATTGCGCATCCCGGCGATGGCGCGCCAGGGTATAGCGGGATATTGCGTTTTCGTTGCATCGGTCACCAGGCGTGACGCATCACCGCGCACCTGCAACTCGCGCATCACCGCGCTCTACACCAGTTCGTCGCTCACAAACTAGTCTTCGGTCCTGTCCTGCGTAAACCACAGGAGTTTCTGACA
>JAYUYF010000352.1:0-1610 GCA_043752605.1 Roseiflexaceae bacterium | reverse complement strand
GCTTCGTCTGCCGCGCGCGCGACCTCTTCTTCGTAGAAGTACATATCGACAAACGTCGTCACGCCACCGCGGATCAACTCGGCGCACGAGAGTTGCGTGCCGGTATAGACAAAATCGCGGTTAACAAAGCGGCTTTCGACCGGGAACATATAGCCAAACAGCCAGACATCGAGCTGCTGGTCGGCGGCGATACCGCGCAGCAAGCTCATCGGCACGTGGGCGTGGGCATTGATCAGCCCCGGCATCACCACACATCCGGCGCAATCGCACGTTTCGTGGGCAACGTAGCGCGTCAGTAGTTCAGCCGTGGCTCCGATCGCGACGATTTTACCCGCTTGTATCGCCAGCGCACCATCGACGATCACGCGATTATCGTCGTCCATCGTGACAACCGTCGCGTTGATCAACAGCAGGTCGACCTGCTCATTCATGAAATGCTCTCCCTCTCCAGACGCTGCGCGCCAGTATAGCACGCGCGCTACACCCTGCTGCCCGAAGAGCTAGGCAGATCACCCCATCGCGTGGCGGTGTGCGGCCGAGTATGCACCTGTCAGGTGATGTTCGAGCTGGCGTTCGATATCGGTGAGCAATGCCGATGCGCCAAAACGAAACAGGTGCGGCTGCAACCACGCATCGCCCAGCTCTTCCTTTATAAGAATCAGCCAGTCGAGCGACTGTTTGGCAGTCCGCACACCGCCGGCCGGCTTGAAGCCGACGACGTGCCCGCTGTGCTCGTGGTAGGCGCGGATCGCGCGCAGCATCGTGAGGCCGACTGGCAGGGTGGCATTGACGCTCTCTTTGCCGGTCGAGGTTTTGATAAAATCGGCCCCGGCCAGCATACAAATCATACTTGCCTGGTACACCGTCGTGAGCGTGCCAAGCTCACCTGTGGCGAGAATTGTCTTCATATGTGCCGCGCCGCAGGCGGCACGAAAGGCGCGCACCTCATCGTAGAGCGCTTGCCAATCGCCCAGCAGCGCATGACGGCGCGAAATCACAATGTCGATCTCCTGCGCCCCGGCAGCTACCGACTGCTCGATCTCGGCGACGCGCAGCGCAAACGGGCTGAGACCGGCCGGAAAGCCGGTGGAAACCGCCGCGACCGGGATGCCGCTGCCGCGCAACGCCGCCACCGCTGGCGCGACCATATCGTGATACACACACACCGCACCCACCGTGATGCGTGTGTGCGCCACGCCGAGCGCCTGGAGCAGATCATCACGCACGGGGCGGCGTGCCTTGGCGCATAGCCGGGCTATGGTGCCGGGCGTATCATCGCCCGCGAGGGTCGTCAGATCCATACAGCGAATTGCGTGCAAGAGCCAGGCGGCCTGCCACTCTTTCTTGACCGTACGCCTGCCGGGGAGCGTGGCGGCGCGGCGCTCGATCGCACTACGGTTGATGCGTGCCGATTCGACCAGACCCAGATCAAGCGCCATGCCGGGATTACGCTCGGGATGCGCGGTATAGGTTGTCTGCGGCTGTGTGCCATGGACGGCGATTGTACTCATCGTATCCTCCTGCTCGTGGTACAGGTATTGTACCTCATGCGGATGGGACGCGGCGGCGCGGGTGGCGCGGCGCGGGTGGTCGCGGCGCGGGTGGCGCGG
>JAYUYF010000351.1:0-4352 GCA_043752605.1 Roseiflexaceae bacterium | reverse complement strand
CGCTGAAAGCACGCGCACAAAAACTGAAGATGACGCTCTATGCGGCAAGAAACGCGCTGTTTGCGACATATCTTCGCGCAGAACTCACACATCCGCGTATACCTGCACTTCGTCTTACAGATTATACATAGCGCGATCGTAAGTCCTGACTGGTAACGATGATCGTGTTCGTAGGTATCTCGGCGGGGAGTGTCTGAAGTAATTCTCCGTATAATGCCCGCAGATGCCCCTCTTTGAGAATAAGCTCATCACAAGAGCGATCATCTGACCTCTGTATACACACATTTGTTTCCGCGACAAGCTGCACAGTATAATTTCCCTGGTCAATGAGAGTTGCTGACCGCATTGCCCACGAGTCAGGTATTTCACAGCGCCAATATGAAATATCAGGCTGTGCGCCATAAGCCAGTGCGTATCTACCATTCTGAAAAATGCACTCTCCTCCTTGCTTACGATAAAATGCCACGACCTGCCCAATATCTTGAGGGTTAATATATGTTCCGATTCTCCTCCCTGAATTTATCCACTTTGGACTCAACGAGGTAAGATTAGCAGTTGACCTTGCATCTAGTATTTGTCTTGTTTGATCAGGTATCGGAACAACAGGAATTTCATTCTGTACTTTACGATGCCATACATCGACAATATCACATCCAGTTAATCCACGCACGATCGAAAATCCAACAATACTAAACAGCAGCAAGAACAAAAAAATACCTATCAACATGCGCTCGAACAATGAAAAATGTCTAATCACGATTATGTAAATCTCACGATTTCGCTTTACCCATACGGAAAAACGTTCGTCTGACATGCGACATAGCTGAAGATTGTGCTCCCTACCCCCGCTCCTGCGCCACCTCGCGGATTGAACAGGAGCGAGGGCTACTGGGGTCCCCCCTCTCCCGCGTGCGGGAGAGGGGGTTGGCGGTGCGGGTGCCGCCAGCTAAGCCGCCTTCTCACCTGCCGAGCGTGTGACCGCCCAGGCGATCGCGGCGAAACAGATGGCGGCGATAATCACACCTGTGACGCTGGTGCCACCACCCTGCGCACTCGTCACCACCACCAGCGGAGCCACGATCAGCGAGACGAGATTGATGACCTTGATCATCGGATTCAACGCCGGCCCCGAAGTATCCTTCAGCGGGTCACCCACCGTGTCACCCACCACTGCTGCTTTGTGCGGCTCGGAGTGCTTGCCACCAAAGTTGCCCTCTTCGATATACTTCTTGGCATTGTCCCACGCGCCACCCGCGTTGCTCTGGAACACCGCCATCAACTGACCCGAGGCGATCACGCCACCGAGGAAGCCGCCGAGCGCCTCGACGCCGAGCAGGAAGCCGACCAGGATCGGGCTAGCGACCGCCACAATCCCCAGGCTGAGCAACTCGCGTTGCGCCGCCGCCGTCGAGATCGCCACCGCCTGCGCGTAATCGGGCAGCCGCGTGCGCTCCATCACACCCGGGATGCGGAACTGACGCCGTACTTCGACCACAATCTCAGATGCGGCGCGCGCCACCGCGCGGATCGCGATCGCCGAGAACAGGAATGGCACCGCCGCACCCAGCAACAGACCGATAAACACACCCGGGATCGCGACGTTGATCCCGGTTAGCACCGGCAGCCCGAGTTCAAGCTGCACACGGCCCACATCGGTCAGATAGCTGCCAAACAGCGCCACCGCTGCGATCACGGCCGAACCGATCGCGATGCCCTTGGTGACCGCCTTGGTGGTGTTGCCCACCGCGTCGAGGTCGTCCATCACATTGCGCGCGTTCTTGTCGAGGCCAGACATCTCGCCGATACCATTGGCGTTGTCTGAAATTGGGCCAAACGAGTCCATCGACAGCGTGCAGCCCGTCAGGGCCAGCATGCCGATGCCGGTCAGCGACACGCCATACAGCACCGATGTGATCGATGCGCCGCTATAAATCACGATCGATGCGGCGATCGACAGACAGATCAGGATCGCCGAATAGACACTTGACTCCATACCGAGCGACAGCCCTGAGATAATGTTGGTGCCTGCACCATTTTGTGAGGCGGCGCTGGTGCCCTTTACCGGCGCAAACTTGGTCGAAGTAAAATATTCGGCCAGTTTGTCGAGCGCGATCGTCAACACAATACCGACCAGCGCGGCGATGAACGGTCGCCAGTCGACCACGCCGGTCGCTTTGTCTGGCATCAACAGCAGTGTGACACCCGCGAAGCCGACCACCGCAAGTGCGGCGGCGATATAGAAGCCGCGTCGCATGGCTCCCAGCGCGTTGCGCCGCCGGTCGTCTGTGCGGACAAACAGGTTGCCAATTACTGCGGCAATCACGCCAACTGCGTAGAGCGCCATCGGGTAGATCGCAAACCGCATATCGACTGCCGCGCCGACCGTAGTACCCAGCGCAATACCCAGGATCAGCGCCGAGACCAGCGCAATCTCAAAGCTCTCGAAAACATCGGCGGCCATACCGGCGCAATCGCCGACATT
This sequence comes from Roseiflexaceae bacterium, assembly GCA_043752605.1. GTDB lineage: Bacteria > Chloroflexota > Chloroflexia > Chloroflexales > Roseiflexaceae > JAYUYF01. The sequence continues at coordinate 1,870 of JAYUYF010000351.1, read as the reverse complement.
GTCACCCACCAGGTCGGCGATCACGGCCGCATTGCGTGGATCGTCTTCTTCGAGCCCGGCCTCGACTTTACCCACCAGATCGGCACCCACATCGGCTGCCTTGGTATAGATACCGCCGCCGACGCGCATAAAGAGTGCGATCAGCGAGCAGCCCAGGCCAAACGACGGCAGGACATCGAGCGTCGCCGTGCCAAATACCAGCACCAGCAGCGTCGCACCCAGCAGACCCATGCCAACGCACAGCATCCCGGTGACCGCGCCCGATTTGTAGGCCGCCTGCAGTGCCGGGTCGTACCCCTTGCGTGATTCAGACGCGACACGCACGTTGCCCTGCACCGCGACGCGCATGCCAAAAAAGCCAACGGCATACGAGAAGAATGCACCAATCACAAACGCCACGCCGCGACCAATTGCAGCGATCAGCGTCGCCTGGTCACCAAACCGTGCGCGCATCTCGGCGGTCGGGGCGATCAGCGCCACGCTCGACGCGAGCAGCAGCGTCAGCACCGCGACCAGAACAACAATTGTGCGAAATTGTTTGTTAAGATAGGCATTCGCGCCATCGCGAATAAACCCGGAGACCTCGCGCATCCGGTCGGTGCCGGTATCGAGCGCCATGACCTGCGCACGCAAGAAAAATGCATAGCCGATGCCAAAGAGGGCGATAACCAGCACCCCCCAGACAACAGCCTGCTCGGTCGACGAAAGCTCCTGCATCACTACTCCTGTCCAAACGAACCCGTGCGGTCACATCGTTGTGTCGATCTGCACCATTTCGCAGCATCCAGTTGCGGTGAGCACTGTTGCAAACGACGATATCAGAGGGACTGTCAGCGCGCGCTATTCTAGCACAGAGCCCTTCCTGATGCAATGCGCAATCGCGCCGGGGCGACCTCACCCCCAACCCCCTCTCCGGCGCGGAGCGGGGGCCATGGCGGGCGGGCGGGGCGGCGGGCGGGGCACGGACGCAGCATGCGTCCCTACGCGTCCCTACGCGTCCGCCCCGCCGACCACATACGCATGGACATCGTCACACGCTGCAAGATAGCTTTGCAACGCATCGATAAATGGCAGAATACCTTTGTATTCGAGCGTCTCGTGCGGCGCAGTGGCGAGCGTGATGGCGAGCGCGCGTGCTTCGGACGTATTGAGCGCGGCCAGCGGGTGGCAGTAGGTATGGATGGTAAACAGCACTGCACGGCTCTGTGGCAGCCGTGCCAGCCCCTGACGTTCGACGCGGAAGAACACCCGCTCGCCTGCATTCTCGGGTGTCACCTGCAACTTGCGCGCGTGCACGGTATCGCGCCAGCGCGGCGCGTAATCGAGCTGATCGGTGGCGACAACCGACCAGTTGGTACGCCAGACCGGCCGATTGAGCTTGATGCGTTCCATCAGCAACTGTGCACTGCGCCCGATCGCCGCGTCGAAAATCGGCACCGGGCTGTGGATCGCCAGAAATGACAAGCCCAGTTTGTCATCAAGACACCAGGCATTGCCAAAGCACAGCTGGCCCGCTACCAATGGCACACCCGGCGCGTCGGCCAGCAACAGCAAGTCTTCTTGCACCTGACGCCCGGCATAATCGAGCGGATCGAACGGCAACGTCGCACAATCACCCCAGACAAAGCTGCGCCGCTCACCCAGCAAGACATTGTGCCAGACGCGCTGTACACCATTGCATGCATAGCTAAACCAGGCCGGATACTGCCGCGACAGCTCGCTCAGCACCAGGTCGAGTGCTTCCCAGCGCGCCAGTTCGCTGCCGGGCAGCTGTTGCACGTGGTAGCGGTGATCGCGCGCGAGGATTTGCTCTTTGATGGCGAGCTCGCTGCGATAGTGCGATTGTTCAACTTCGACAACCCCAGCGTGG
>JAYUYF010000350.1:0-10365 GCA_043752605.1 Roseiflexaceae bacterium | reverse complement strand
GATCAGCCAGCTGTTGTACGTCAGACTGACCAGCAAGGCGAGCCCACCAAGCACGACCGCCACCCGACGCCCGGCCGTGTCCCAACGCTGTTCAACCCGCTGCCACAGCACCTGCGCTGCCAGCGCCGCCAGCACACAGGTGGGGGCCAGCGCCCCGAGTGCGCGCATCGCGTGTGGCGCATCCACGCTGAAGACCCCCGATACCAGGCTGAGGCAGACCCACAGCATGAGGAAGATCTGCAGCCGTGTGCGCGTCAGGATTGCGAGCAACACACCCACGGCAAACAAGAATCCGACCAGCGGATCGACCATTGGCAGGCCCGCAAAGAAATGGCGCGCGTTTGGATCGCCCGCCAGATGCCACATCCCCAGGTACGGCGGCAGATTGCGCAGGATCAGCAGCAGCGGCGCACGCGCCGCCGGATCCTCGAAGTTGGTGATCGCCACCAGCGCAATACGCCGGTTGTACCCATCAGTATCGCCCAGCACAAACCCGATCAGCGGCAGCAACACGATACCACACGCCAGCACATATGGCACGACGTATGGCACGACGTATGGCCACGCGTAGGGACGCAGCATGCTGCGTCCGCCCCCATCACCACCACCGCCGCACGCCCCGCCCCCGCCACCGTCCTGTCGGCCGCCACCGCTGCCGCCGATCCACACCACCACCGCCAGCAATGGCAACAGTGGCGTCAGCCGCCCGGTGTGGTAGGCGTACGCCGCCAGGCCCGCCAGCATACCTGCGAGTGCAGACAGCAGGAGAGCGCCGGTCGATTGTGTCGCCTGCCGTTGTGTCCTTTGTGTCTTTGTGGTGAAATTGCCAAGCGCCCGCAGCATCAGCCCGAGCGCCAACAATCCCAGCAACTGATCGAGCGTCGCCGGGAAGGCCCAGCGGCTCATGCGCAGGCTCCAGGCGCTCCAACTCAGCAGCGCCGCCGCCAGCAACGCCACACGCGATCCCACCAGCGGTCGCACCGCCCACCATAGCGCCAGCGGCGTCAGCGCACCAACAAGGGCGCTCACAATCCGCGCGCTCCAGACATCGGGGCCAAACAGCGCCACCACCGGTGCCATAATATAGAAGAGCAGCGCGGGCAGATCGGCCCCCTCGACGACATAGATCGGCCGAAACGCGGCATCGTGCCAGATCTGCCACGCCAGCATTCCGTGGCGCGCTTCGTCCTTCCAGAGCCCCCACGGTACGGTATCGAGCCACATCACGCGCAATACAATCGCCATCACGCACAACCCGAATAGGGCCGCCACCCCCCACCCGTCGACGCGATCCGGTAAGGCCGCAGCATGCGACGCAGATCGCCATCTGCGTGTACATGCTGCGGCCCCCACCCCCATCACGATCAACCCCACCAACCCCGCCAGCGGCCACCACGGCCAACCGACGGTGGGAAAAAGAAATCCACCGCTTGCGGGGATCCACGCCAACCCTGCCAGTGGCACAAGCGCAAAGGCGATGAAGGGCGCGAGCCGCGGTTTGCCCAGCCGCAACGCCAGCAGCCCCGCGAGCAGCGGCCACGCCGCCAGCCACAGCGCCCGCTGCGGTGCCGCGATGCTGCCATCGATTGGCGTTGCACGCAGCGCGGCGAGCGCCACACCGAGGACACGTGCATCGCCCGGCGGCGAGAAGGGCGCGATCTCCAGCCGGTACAGCGTATCATCGACCGGGCGCGTCGGTAGCAGCAGGTGGTAGGTGCGCCAGCCGGGCTGCACGGCAAACGTCGCCAGCGCACCCTGCTGGCCGCGCAGTGTCAACGGCGGCGATCCACCATCAGGTCGCGGAGCCGTCAGTTGCACGCGCACCAGTGCCGGGCGGCCATCGAAGCCAAATAGCGCCAGTGCAGCAGCAGGTGTCGACCAGCGGAAAAACACGCCGTCGCTTGATTCGCGCGCGTGAAAGCCGACCAGATGCCGGTCGCGCGGCTCGGTCACATTCGCAAGCGCCAGCGGTGCCGCGCGCCAGCCACCCACCAGCGCAATTGCGAGCGCCAGCAGCGTGGCCAGCAGCAGCCAGCGCCAGATCCCGATACGCAGTAGACGCAAAAATACGGGGGCTTGCAAAATCAGAACACCTGTGCTATACTGGTGATGTCGAGAATGATCGACGGCGCAACGCAGGTCAGAATAACGAGGACAGTATGTATCAAAAAGAGATATCCTACGACCGCGAGACGCGTGATTACGCAATGTTCCTTGATGGTGAACTGATCGGTTTCGCCCGTACCTACCACGAAGCCGAGGTCACACTTGATCGGCTGGTATTCGAGCTTCTGAGCAGCGACCATTTCCGCGAGGCGGCATAAAGGTAAGGGCGCAGCATGCTGCGTCCTTTCTCATGTACTCCCCACAATCACCGTCCCCTCACCCACCGCTGTGCCCACCAGCGCACGCGCCAACAATCCCGGTAACGTACCAATCAACTGTACTTCCATACCCGGATTTGCCTGCACCAGTTGCCACATCAATTCCAGCTTACTGCGCATCCCACCCGTGACGTCCGCGCCATGCGAGCCGCTCGCGCCGTGCAGCACCGTCGCAATGTTCGTAGGATCAACACGCGGGATGCGGGTCGCGTGCGGGGTGCTGCGCGGATCGGCAGTATACACACCCGCTTCGCCCACCAGCACCACGCGCGCCGGGCGCAGCGCGGGATCCTGTGCCAGGTACACCAGCAACGATTCGGTCGAGGCGATCGCGCAGCCCTGGATCTCATCAAAGGCCACATCACCGTGTACTACCGGCACCAGCCGCCGATCGAGCGCCAGCGCCAGCGCGGCGGTATCCCAGCGCATCACACCGCCGTGTGCGGTACGCAGTGTGGCCGAGGGTTGCAGCGCCAGCGCGGGCACATCCGCGCGCAACAGGCCATCGACGACCGCGCGGTTTAGCCGTAATGCGGCGGCTGAGGTGCGCGCATAGCCCATCCAGTTGGCCTCGGGCGCGAGCCCCTGGTGGATCCCGTAGCGCTGCGCATAGACGTGGCCAAAGCTGCCGCTGCCGTGGCTGAGGATCAGCCGCAGCGTTGGGTCAGCCTGCAACGCTCGCTGCACTTCGGCGGCCAGTTGCGCGATCATCGCCGGGTCGGGCGTCTCGTCGCGCGTCTTGTCGGTGATCACCGAGCCGCCAAATTTGACAAAGACCGTCACGAAGCGCGGTAGATAAATAGCAGCGCCATGACCGTAATTCCGTAGAGCACAATTGAAATCGCGAGCGGCCGGTCGGTCAGCACCAGTTCCTCGGGCGCGCCCGCACCACCTTCACGCCGATGAATGAGATAGATGTAGCGAAAGATCGCATACGCCACAAACGGTACCGTCAGCAGCATCACCGGATACGGCTCCTGCGGCATCGTGGTAGCGTTGATCGTAAAGATCGTGTATGCAATGATCGTGGCCGCCGAGACGATCGCGAGCAACTGGTCGAGCATCGGCAGCGAGTAGTCATCGAGGATCCGGCGGTGGCTGCCCGCACCGCCTTCGAGCAGCACAAGCTCCGCGCGCCGCTTGCCAAACCCCAGAAACAGCGAGAGCAGCCCCATTACCAGCAGCAACCACGCCGTGATCCGGATATCAAGCACGACCGCGCCCGCCACCGCGCGCAGCACAAAACCAGCCGCAATCGTAAAGACATCAAGGATCACCATGTGCTTGAGCACATAGGTGTAGAGCACGCCCTGGACGATCAGATAGGTCAGAATCACCAGCAAAAAGCTCGGATCCGGCTCGTTGAAACTATCGAGCAGGTACGCACCAGGTAGCGCCAGCAACAGCAGCACAATTGCGGCGATCACGGCAACAACCGGGCTCAAGCGCCCCGATGCCAGCGGACGGCGGCGCTTACGCGGATGCGCCCGATCCTTCTCAATATCTACCAGATCGTTCAACAGATAGATCGCGCTCGCGGCGGCGCTGAAGATTACGAATGCGCCGATCGCCAGCACGATCTGATCCGGCTGCGTCCAGAGCCGTTGTTCGGAGAAGACGATCGCCGCCAAAACAAAGACATTCTTAATCCACTGCTTGGGCCGCATGGCTCGCAGTAATTCGTACAGTATTGCCACGCCCTGCGCCCGCTCGCCGGGCACGTGTACCGTCTGCGCCATCCCGCTTTCCTCTCGCTTATGGCCTGCATTCTAGCCGAGCCATCCGGCAGCGTCAACAGCGGTATACTACGCGTAGTGACCATTGTAAACAGGACTGCTTTATGTACCAAGAACTGTTGATCGCCACCACCAACACTGGCAAGCTGCGCGAGTACGCCGCAATATTTGCCGATCTGCCGATCGCCGTGCGTTCGCTGCGTGATGTTGGCATCGATGATGATGTCGAGGAGACCGGCGCGACGTTCGCCGAAAACGCCGAGCTCAAGGCGCGATTCTACCGCCAGCGCAGCGGCATGCTGGTGCTCGCCGATGATAGCGGGCTCGAAGTGGCGGCGCTCGGCGGCGATCCTGGTGTGCGTTCGGCGCGCTACGCTGGCCCTGGCAAGACCGATGCCGAACGCAACGACTATCTGCTCGAACGGCTCGGCGGCGTACCGTTCCACGCACGGCTGGCGCGCTTTGTGTGTGTGATCGCGCTCGCGGCCCCCGATGGTCAGTTCGCTCTTGCCGAGGGCATGTTGCCCGGCGCAATCGAGTTCGAACCAAAAGGTGCGACCGGCTTTGGCTATGATCCGTTGTTTTATGTGCTCGACGAAAACGCGACGCTCGGTGAATTGCCCGTCGAACGCAAAAATCAGATCAGCCACCGCGCCCGCGCTGCGGCAGCCGCTCGTGCAATCCTTGCCACCTGGCTCGCGGGCTGATCTGGCCGCCGCCCGGATCCTGTGGGGGCCGCATCGTGATGCGCCCTGCCGCACCCCCGATACCACCGTTGGGACGCAGCGTGCTGCATCCGCCGCGCCGCGCCGTCCTTTGGCGCTACTTGCTGCGCTGCTACCACGATGCTACAATGCAGCGGGTATGGCGGAGATCGCACATGAACATCCTCCACGGGAAGCAAATTGTCCTCGGTGTCTGTGGCAGTATTGCCGCATACAAAGTGGCCGAGCTTGCACGAAATCTGACGCTTGGCGGCGCACACATCGATGTCATCCTCACCGATGCGGCGCAGCGCTTCGTCGGCAGCGCGACGTTCCAGGCGCTCACCGGCCGCCCGGTGCTCAATGATATGTGGGCATTGCCCGAAGACGGGGTCGTCGGGCACGTCGCGCTGGGTCAACAGGCCGATCTGATCGTGATTGCGCCTGCTACCGCCAACACGATCGCGCGGCTCGCGGCTGGCCTGAGCGATGACTTGCTCGGCACCACTGTGCTTGCCAGCCGCGCACCGTTGCTGATCGCCCCCGCGATGAACCCGCACATGCTGACCAACCCTGCCACGCAGGAGAATATCGCCACACTGCGCCGCCGTGGTGCACTGGTGCTGGAGCCGGGCTTTGGCCGGATGGCCGAGCCGATGGTTGGCCAGGGCCGCCTGCCCGAGCCCGCCACAATCGAAGGTGAGATCCGCGCGCTGCTTGGCCGCCAGCACGGCTCGTTGCGCGGCCGCCGCGTGGTGGTGACGGCCGGTGGCACGCACGAGCCACTCGACCCGGTGCGCTTTATTGGCAACCGGTCTTCCGGTCAGATGGGTTATGCGATCGCCAGCGAAGCGCGTGATCGCGGCGCGTACGTCACGCTGATCAGCGGCCCCGTCGCGCTTATGCCGCCACCTGCGGTACAGATTGTGCACGTCGAGACGGCGGCCGATATGTACGCCGCCGTCCACATTGCGGTGGCCGATGCAGACCTGCTGGTGATGAACGCCGCTGTCGCCGATTTTCGGCCGCTCACCAGCGCCGAGCATAAGATTAAAAAAGGTGCCGCACCGACGATGACGGTCGAATTGACCAAAAATGCTGATATCCTCGCCAGCCTTGCCACCATCCAGCATCTGGTGAAGGTTGGCTTCGCCGCTGAGACGCACGATTTGCTGGTATATGCCGGTGACAAATTGCGCCGCAAAGGTATTGATATGATTGTCGCCAATGATGCGACCACCAGCATCGGTACCGCGATGATCCAGCTGACGCTGCTCGACCACGCCGGTGTCGAGATGCTGCCGCTCCTGCCAAAAGCTGAGGCGGCGATACATTTGATGGACGCGATTATCGCCCGGTTCGCAGACCGGCTGAGTGCAAAAGCATTATGACCGGCCCCCACCCGGCAGACGAACCAAATGAAACACCCGCTGAGATGCTGCCGATTGGCCGCGAACGTCCGCGTGGTGGCGCGCTGACGCGCGACCAGATCGCCGCGCTGATCACCGCGCTTGGCAATTCGGCGCATCCGCTACACCCACGCGCCGCCGAAGAACTGACGGCGATCGGCGGCCCTGCGGTGCCCGCACTCGTGGCTGCGCTGCGCACCGAGGAACCGTGGCTTGGTGCGTACCATGCCGCAGAAGTGTTGCCGCGCATCAGCGATCCCCAGGTCGTACCTGCACTGATCGAGGCGCTTCGTCATCCAAATAGCAATGTGCGCTGGAACGCCGTGCGCGCGCTCGCAAATACCAACGACCCGCGCGCGTTGCTGGCACTTCGCAACGTGGCAGACGAAGACCGCGGCCGGACAACATGGGGTGAGGCGGTAGCCGATACCGCACGTGGTATCATCGATACCCGTCTTAAAGAAAACATCCTGTACCGCAGCGTCGGCATACTCAAAACGATCGCCGCACTTGCGCTCATGCTGTTTGCACTCTCGCAGGCCTCACGCATCGTCGACGCCGTGCGCGCCGAAGTCAATACTATCCAGCAGACCGTCGCGGGGGCACCAACACCCGCACCACTGGTGCGAACTGCACTGCCGACACGTACCGCCGCGCCGACGCGCGCGCCCGATCCCACGAGCACCGCCGCTGTCGTAACCGCTGAAGTTGCGCCGCCAGTTGTTGTGGCTCCGGGTATTGCAGCGGTCATCGCGGGCGCGGGTAATGTGCGTAGCGCACCCCAGGTCGCCGAAAACAACGTGGTCGGGCGCATCGCCGAAGGCGACCAGATCCAGATCCTGGCGGCCAGCGAGGATCAGCGCTGGTTCCGCATCCAGCTCGGCGCGCAGCGCGCGGCCGAATCGACGATCACGACACCCGATGCCAGCGGTTGGGTCTCGGTTTCGCTGGTCGCCAATCCGCCCGCCGGTGTGCCGGTCGAAACACCAACCCCCGCGCCATAATAGGAGGCACCCTTGGGCAAAACCCTGCGCGCGATCTTTTTTGGAGTGGCGGCGGTGGCGTTTATCATAACGCTTGGCGGCACGCTGCTCTTGCAAGTGATCCGCCAGCCCGCCAGCACCGACGAAACACCGGTTGAATTTGTGGTCGATCCCGGTTCTTCGACCAGCTCGATCGCAGCAGATCTTGCCAAGGCGGGTATCATCCGCCAGCCGCTCCTGTTTACACTGCTGGTACGCGCCGAAGGGCTCGATGGCTCGCTCCAGGCCGGTCGCTTTCAGTTGCGGCCCGCAATGACCATGAGCGAGGTGATTGCTGCACTCCAGTACTCGCGTATCGAAGAAGTCCAACTGACGATCGTCGAAGGCTCGCGCATCGAGGAGATCGCCGAGCAACTGGGGGCCGCTGGCCTCGCGAATATTGATGAGCGCAGCTTTCTGGCGGCCGCCCGCAGCGGCGATACTTTCCGCGATGGTCACTTTCTGCTCGGCAGCCTGCCCGATGGTGCCAGTCTCGAAGGGTATCTGTTCCCCGATACCTATCGCTTTGCTGCCACCGCTACCGTGACCGAAGTGGTCGAAATCATGCTCGACCGCTTTGATGACCAGTACACCACCTTCGAGCGCGAAGTCCAGGTGACCGTCAGCGTCCACGAACTGGTGACCATGGCGTCGATCGTCCAGCGCGAAGCGGTACGCGAGCAGGAGATGCCGCGGATCGCGTCAGTCTTTTGGAACCGCCTGCGACCTGAGAATGCACCCGAAACCGGTGGCGGCCGCCTGCAGGCTGATCCGACGGTGCAATATGTGCTCGGTCAGCGCGGCGGTTGGTGGCCAAAACTCGATTCGCTCAGCGCGAATGAAATCAACGGATTGAACAGCCCGTACAACACGCGCGCGGTCATCGGTCTGCCACCCGGTCCGATCAGTAATCCGGGGATCGATGCGTTGCGCGCTGCGGCGGTACCAGACTCGGCCAACTATCTGTATTTTGTGGCATCGTGTACCGATCGCGGCGCGCACAATTTTGCCACCACATTCGAAGAATTTCAACGTTTCGAGCAGGAGTATCTGCAGTGTACAGCACCCTGATGCGTGCAGGCGTTATCGGCGATCCGATCGCGCATAGCCGCTCGCCGGTCATGCACAATGCGGCCTTCGCTGCGCTTGGTATCTCAGCCCACTATGACCGTTGGCACACCCCGCCGGCTCAACTCGCCGAGCGGATCACCAGCCTGCGCGCGCAAGATATCCTCGGCGCAAATGTGACGCTGCCGCACAAGACGGCGGTCGTGTCGCTCCTCGATCGTGTCGATACCGCTGCGACCTTGATCGGTGCGGTCAATACGATTACTCGCGAAGCCGATGGCACGCTCAGCGGGATCAATACCGATGCCCCGGCATTTGCCGCCTCACTCACCGAGACCCATCAATTTACCATCACTGGCTGCCACGCTATGGTGCTGGGTGCCAGCGGCGCAGCGCGCGCGGCCGTCGTCGCCTTGCTCGCGGGGGGTGCTGCGCGTGTCACCGTCGTCAATCGCGGGCTGGCGCGCGCGCAAACCCTGATCGGCGATCTCGCCGCTGCGGGTTCGGGCACCCTGCACGCTATCGCCGCCGATGATCCACAGCTGGCACACGTGGCCGCCAGCACAACGCTGATCGTCAATGCCACCTCGCTCGGCTGGCAGCCACACGAGACGCCGCTGGCGGCGCAGAATATCCCGCCCGGTGTCCTAATCTACGATATGGTCTACCGTCCCACACAGCTGCTCGCAGACGCACTGGCGCGTGGCGCACGCGTGGCCGATGGCGCAGATATGCTCGTCCGCCAGGCGGGGCTGGCCCTCGAACGCTGGACCGGCCGCCCGGCGCCGCTCACGGTGATGCGCCGTGCATTCGTGGAGGCGCTGTGATCATCGCGCTGGTGGCATTGCTTGGTGCGGTGATCGGTTCGCTCTGCAACCTGCTGGTGGTGCGGATCCCGCTCGAAGGGCGCGCGCAGCGCTGGCCACACTGCACGCGCTGCGGCGCGCGGCTGGCGAGCTGGCAGCTCGTGCCACTGCTGGGCTGGCTGCTACAGCGCGGGCGCGCGCGTTGCTGCGGGCGGCGGCTGCACTGGATGTTTGTGCTCGTCGAGCTCGTGAGCATTACCATGACAGTGGTGCTCTACCTGCGCTACGATGGCGGATTGATCGGCTGGTATCTCGTGTTTGTTGTGGCGGTGTTGCTGGTGACTGGCGCGATCGACTGGTTTCACCGCTTGATTTACACGTTGCCGATGCTCGGCGCGACACTCGTGGCGCTACTGGTGCCGCCGCTGCTCAGCGGTGTGACGGTGCGCGCGGCACTGGCGGGGGCGCTGGCGGCCGGCTTTGTCTTCCTGATCTTCTACATCCTGGCACGCGTTCTGTTCCCCGCGCTCTCGGCACCCTTTGGCCTGGGAGATGTCTACCTCGGCATTTTTCTCGGCGCAGCACTCAGCCTGCGGCACCTCGGCTCCGCCGTATTTTATGGGATGCTCGCAGCAGGTGTGTACTCAGCAGCGATCCTGCTTGCCCGCCGGTTTGGTCGTAAAACCCCAACATACATTGCCTACGGATCATTTTTGTGCGCCGGAGCGATCCTGTACATTGCATTGTTTCCCATCGTGTGAGTTCGCGTACTCGCTACCCACTGCGCGCGACGATTAACTCTTCAGAAGAATCATAATCATGGATAGAGAATTTCGTTGTTGTAGTAGTAGTGGGTGGGGAGAAGTGGAAAAGTGGTCTGTGCCGCATCACTGTGCCGTGCACTGCGGTGGAAGACATGTGAGCCGTATTCCCCAATCCGCAATGTTACCCACAGAGACTCACACCCGAGGAAATGTTGGCACAATTTGTGCCATCGCACTCCACATGTCCAGGTAATACTATGGGTGAAAAAAGGGGAGTTGTCCACACAACTGGCGAGTTGTCCACAGTTTTGCGGGGGTTTTCCACAAAAACGGGCACCAGGCGTGCGGAGAAGCTGCCAGTGCCCGGTACAATTTACGATGTACTTGTGCGGCTTTCGTCGTCTTCGATGTCAAGCGTGTTGATAAAATCACGAAACAGCGAGAGCCCTTCATCGGCGACCGATTCGCTCGG
>JAYUYF010000349.1:0-1612 GCA_043752605.1 Roseiflexaceae bacterium | reverse complement strand
TGGCGGCCTACGGCGAGAATTACCGCGTCGGCCGCACCTGGTCGGCGCTGTTTGATATGGGTACGACGATCCTGGTCTTCCTGCTCGGCAGCATGCTCTACAGCCGCCGCGTCGGGCTCACTGGGGCGGCGCTCTACACGATGAGCGTGATGCCGATCCAGATTGCGCACTTCTTCACGGTCGATTCGATCACCGGGTTCTTTGTGCTGGCGACGATCATCTGGGGTGCGCGGATCGCAAAGGGTGGCGGGATCCTGAGCTATACGATGCTCGGTGTCTGTATCGGTATGGCGGCCGCGAGCCGGATCACGCTTGCCACACTCGGGCTGGTGGGCATGATCGCCACGACGGTCGTGATCTGGCAGCGCTGGCGTGCGCGATCCGCCCCTGTACATGGTGCGAGCGACCACGAGGGGTCGCCTCTACACCTGGCGCGGGCGACCACCACGGGTCGCCCCTCCTCGCTCGTCAACCCGTTGCTGCTGCTGGTGCTGGCAGGTACGGTGACGGCAGGAACCTTCCGGCTCATGTCCCCCGATTCGTTCATCGGCTCGCGCGCGGGCAGCCCGCCGGTCGCGGGCACACCGGCGGCGCTGGATAACGTGCTGCGCGGCGCAGGGCTGTTTGACATCCGGCTCGAACCGCGCTTCCTGGGCAACATGAGCCAGATCAGCAAGTTTGCCAGTGGTGAGATCGACTGGCCGCCGACCAACCAGTGGGCCAGCCGCCCGCGCTACCTGTTTGCGCTCGACAACATGATCGTCTGGGGCATGGGTGTGCCGCTCGGCATCGCGGCCTGGGCCGGCTGGCTGGTGGCGGGCTACACGCTCATCCGCCGCCGCAATTTGGCGCATATCGTGCCGTGGGCCTGGGTCACGTTCTTCTTTGGCTGGCAGGGCGGCCAGTTCCTGATGTCGATGCGCTACTATGCGCTGATCTACGGCATGCTGGCGCTGTTTGCGGCCTGGCTGCTGTGGGCGGTCTACGATGTCGTACGGCAACGCGTGGCTGGCCCGCAGGCGCAGCGCTGGTGGCGGCTGGCCGCCGTGCCGCTGGTGTTTGTGATGCTCGGCACCGCGAGCTGGGCGCACGCCTTCACGCGGATCTACACCGAGCCGCACGCGCGTGTGCAGGCCGCGCGCTGGATCTACGCCAATATCCCGCCGGGCAGCACAGTATCTTCTGAAGCGTGGGATGATGGGCTGCCCATGAGTCTCGATGGGCGCGGCAACGGCGAATATCGGACGATCCAGTTACACCCGTATGCCGAGGACGACCTCAACAAATATACTGGCTATATCAAAGAGGACGGCACATACAATGAAGGCCTGCTCGATAGCCTGGATCAGCTCGATTATCTGATCATCAGCAGCAACCGCGTATTCGACTCGGTCACGCGGCTGGCACCGCGCTACCCGGCGATCACGCGCTTCTACGATGCGCTGTTTCGCGAGCAACTCGGCTTCGAACTGGTCGCCGATTTCCGCAGCTACCCGACGCTGTTTGGTGTGCCGATCAACGATCAGGGTGCCGAAGAAGCGTTTCACGTCTACGACCACCCACGGGTGCTGATCTTCAAAAAGATCACTGGTGCAAACGAACGCGAGCGGCC
>JAYUYF010000348.1:0-1612 GCA_043752605.1 Roseiflexaceae bacterium | reverse complement strand
CGATGTGCAACGCTATGCGCCCACCAAATGGGCCGGGTTCGAGGCGCACAAGACCCAGTTTGGCCCAAACAGCCCCATCCGCCAGATGCCACCCGAGGTGCAACAGAGCATGTTTACCCACGAGCATTATGTCGTGGCACGACCGACAGGATTGCGGGTGGCACGGGATGGTGGGTTGTTTGACGTGAGCGGGTGAGCAGGTGAGCGGGTGAGCGGGTGATGGTATCATATGCTGTCACTTGTCACCTTGTCAGGAAGGAGCCCACCATGCCCCAGCCACCACCGCGTAGCCGCCTGGTATACACCACCGATCCCGACCCTGCGGACACGACGCCGCAGCCACCGACTGGCGCACCGCCATCGGCGAGCAAACAAACGGCGCGGATCGCACGTGATCGTAAACGGCGCGCGGGCAAAACCGTGACGGTCATTAGTGGGCTGCGCCACGATCCGGCGACGCTCGAGAAGCTGATGAAGACGCTCAAAACGCAGTGTGGTGCGGGTGGTACGGTGAGAGACGGCGAGATCGAGATCCAGGGCGACCATCGAGACCGCGTCGTCGAGATCCTTGGCAAACTGGGCTATGGTACAAAGCTTGTCGGTGGGTGACCCGGTGAGGATAGCATACGCCGCCACCGTATCAATGCAGCGTCTCACCACGTTCGAGCATCGCCACGAACTCGGCGATCTTACGACTGCGCGTTGCAGGTTTGCGGGTGGTCGTCACGCGGTACAGGATCGCATAGCGGTTGTTACCCGTCAGTGTTGCGAAGAATGCCGCGGCGGCTGGATTGGCATCGAGCGCGGCGCGCAGATCCTCGGGTACCCTGGCACGGCTGGCCGGAGCGTAGGCGGTATCCCAGCGGCCATTGGCCTGCGCGCGGGCGATCGCCGCCTGCCCGGCGGGCTGCATCCGACCAGCAGCGATCAGCGCTTCAGCCTTCGTACGGTTTACCTGTGACCAGACACTGGTAGAGCCACGTAAGGTGAACCGGATCAGAAAACTTGCGGTGTCATATGTGCGCTTCTGGCCATCGATCCAACCGTAGCACAGCGCCGTATCAAGTGCATCTGCGTAAGTCACGGTCGTGAGCGCCGTACCCTTTTTTGCAAAACGCAGCCACGCCCCGCGTGCGGCAGCAGGCTGAGTAACCAGCCAGGCTTGCCACGCCGCAGCATCGGCAAACGTCATCACCGGCAAGCCATCGGGCCCAGTCGCATCGTTCATAATGATCATTATAGCAGAGCGCGCGTGCATCTCTCACGTGACCGCGTGGTACAATTTGCGCAGCATACGCAGAAAAGAGGCGACGATGGATCTGCTCGACGAACTCGGCGGCCTGGGCATGACCGAATACGAGGCCAAGGTCTATCTGGCGCTGTTGGCCGAGCATCCCGCCACTGGCTACCAGATCGGCAAGAGCGCGGGCGTGCCACGATCGATGGTGTATGAGGCGCTCGGGCGGCTCGAAACACGTGGCGCGGTGCTGCGCACCAGTGAAGCGCGCGCGATGCTCTACCGGCCAGTGGCGCCAGATGTGTTGCTCGGCCGCTACGCCGAAGAGACGATCGGGCGTATCACCGGGCTACGCGAGCGCCTGATCCCGCTGTA
>JAYUYF010000347.1:0-1612 GCA_043752605.1 Roseiflexaceae bacterium | reverse complement strand
CTTTGGCACGTAACCAGTTCAGCGCCTGGTCGTAGCGTTGCATCGGCAAAGCATCGTAGCGCGGAATGCCCATGTCGATCTTGAACTGGCCAAATAGCAGGGCGTAGGTGTTCTCTTCGTTCGGTGCATCGCCCGTTCGTGCAGCACGAGCACTGGCGACACGCCCAGCCAGCCGCCGAATGGTACGCTGAATGTATTCGGCCTGGCGTGGTGAGACGGGCTGCATCGATTGCAGCTCGCTGACGATATCCCCGAGGCTGATCAGTTCCTGGCGCACCTCGGCCAGACCGCGCTCGGTCGCCGCAATCGTATCGTGCTGGCGCTGGGTTGCGATGATCATCTCGCGAATCTGCCGGAGTTCATCAAGCGTTGCACGGTATTGCGTGCGCAGTGTGGCGACTTCTGAGGTATCGCCGCTCTCAATAGGTGCTGACGTCTCGCCGTAAAACAGCCGTCCCAGCACATCAGCAATCTCTTGCTGATACCGTACAAGTTTCGGACGCGTGGCCACATTGACTTCGTTGGCATCGACGACTGCCAGCCAGTAGGGAATACGGTGGTGGATGATCGCCGAAACCGAGACGACACGCCCGCCGATATCAACATTGACCATGCGTAGTGCGCCTGACAGCACCGGGTGCCGCCTGAGACGGTTCACCTGCGACTCAACATCGAGCCCGATCCGCTCGCACAACTGGCGCACGGGTACCGCAACCCCGTCATTGGGCAGCACGACGGCGACCAACTGGTCACCATCGAATTCAACTATTTCGTGACGGGGTGGTTGCAGCGGCGCGAGATTGTCTGACACAGCCTGTTCCCCTCGGAAATTTCCACTGTGGAAACTTTAGCACAATACTGCTCGTTGTCAAGCATAAAGTTTCCACAGTGGAAACCCAAACCCGCTAGGTACCGGATTTAGGTTTCCACTGTGGAAACTATTATCACTTATGTTACTCTATCACGCCGTCCGCTCCCCGTTCAGCGCCAGCAGCCCTGCGAGGATCTCCTCGTCGCCGAGATCCGCTGGCCAGCCATAGCACGCGGCGACGGCCGCATCGAGCGTGCGGTGCGCGCCAGCGAGCCACGCGGGCCGGGCGTTGTACAGCGCGGTGAGCGTCCGGGTCTTCCGCGTCGCGGCGTCAGCGTCGGGCGGGTTGAGCCAGTTGTTGCGCAGCTCGACCAGGCGCGCCGCTGCGGCCGCGACGGTCTGGACGCGTGGGTCGTTCACTGGCTCCTGGCCGGGTGGCCACGGGAACGGGTAGGTTTCGAAACAGCTTTCGGCATTATACGTTGGGTCATTGCCAACACCATGCCGGGGCGATGTGGCCAGCGACCAGACCTCGTGGAACCGGCTGTGCAGCACGCCAAAAAAATAATCATCGTCGCGCGCAATGACGTGCAAGGTGTGATCAGGTATTGTATCGGTGGACATCCACACAAAGTTGCGATGTTTGGCTACCTCAGGCGTGACAATGACTCGCGACAATCTGCGCATTGCGCGGCGTAATCCGGGACGTGATTCCCCAAACAGCCACCAGCGCTGGCGCATCCGATCGCGTCGATTTAGATCACGTTCAGGCTTGACCACCTGCCGGACGTGCTCAAATGG
>JAYUYF010000346.1:0-1613 GCA_043752605.1 Roseiflexaceae bacterium | reverse complement strand
CCACGCTGCGACCGCAGGAGCAGCATGAAGCGCTTCAGGCTCGTCGCCAGCGACAAGCGACAATTGCGTTCACGCAAAACTCTGCGAAACGAGCAGGTGTCGAAGGAACAATGTCGCAACGTGTGCGCCGATGTGGGATTCGGCGGACGCGCTACGTGGGCTTGCCGAAAATGCGGCTCCAACATCTGGCCACGGCTTCGGCGCGCAATAGCATACGCCTCGCTGACTGGCTCGATGAGCAGCCCCGTGCCAAGACACGCTGCTCAGCGTTTGCCCGATTGATGCGGCAAGCCGCCTGAGCCTGGCTGTGAAAGGGGGTTCGCCAGCGGTATCGAAAGTGCGGGAGAGCCACAATTGGGTTGACAAACCCAGCCAAACGCGTAGACTCGTGGCACGAGCGGTTGAACGATGTGTTCCACCTTTCTCGCAGCACACACGGGGGCACTACTATGCGCGATCTCATCATCATTGGGGGCGGTGCAGCGGGACTGGCGGCAGCCGTCTACGCCCAGGAGAAGCAGCTCAATTACCTGCTCATTGCGCCGACCCCTGGTAAGGCGGCCGCAATGCCGTGGAGCAACACCGTCGGCGCAGCCGTGACACAGCTCTTTGCCGATCGGCTCGCGATTGCGCCCGAGCATCTGCTCGTTGATCGCGCGACGCTGGTGCGCCGCGATGTCATTGGGTTCACGGTGGAGACTGAGCAGCGGCATGCACCTCAGGCTCTGGCGGTCGTGATCGCCACGGGTGTACAGCCTGTAAGGTTGCCGGTCGCTGCCAGTGGTGGGCCGACGCGTTATGACCTCGGGTACTCTGTCACCACCCATGCCCAACACATGACTGGTAAAGATGTGGCGATTATCGGCGCTACACCGCGCAGTCTGCGCGGCGCGCACGAACTCGCGAGCATTGCCAGCCGCATCTATATGGTGGTTGAACTCACGAACGCATTTATGACGCCGATGGGCATCGGCATCAAGTATCAGCCAAATGTCGAGCTCTTAGAAGGCTACCGTGTCACCGGCGTTACACACGAATCGGATGGCGTGAAAGTGATGGTAGCGATCGCCCGTGGCTCGATCGAGCGCACATTGGCGGTTGACGCCGTGTTTGCCGACCTGGGCCTGCGACCCGACAGCGAGCTGGTGCAGGGGCTGCTGGTAACCGACTCGAATGGCTTCATTCCTGTGGACGATGTCGGCGCTACAGCACGACCAGGCCTGTTCGCCGCCGGTGACGTGACCACAGCCCTCGCAGAGCAAGTACTGTTCGCCGTCGGTCAGGGCGCGCGCGCAGCACAGAGTGCCTATGAATATATCCTCGCTCACGCATCAATGCGCGAGGTCGCAGCGAAT
Organism: Roseiflexaceae bacterium; assembly: GCA_043752605.1. Taxonomy (GTDB): domain Bacteria; phylum Chloroflexota; class Chloroflexia; order Chloroflexales; family Roseiflexaceae; genus JAYUYF01. The sequence goes on along the minus strand of JAYUYF010000346.1, from coordinate 258 downwards.
AAGCCAGCGTAGTCATGTTGGCACGACGTATATCATCGGCTCATTTCTCTACGAGAAAAGGACATATCATGCAAACGCCGCTCTATATCACGAACCAGGCTGTTCGCGACTGGGTTCAGAATCTTATCATACTCTGCACGCCCGAGGAGGTGTACTGGTGCGACGGCTCCGCGAACGAGTATCAGGCCATGTGTACGCAACTGGTGGGGTCTGGCACCTTTATCCGACTCAACGAGGCCAAACGCCCGAACAGCTTTC
>JAYUYF010000345.1:0-4357 GCA_043752605.1 Roseiflexaceae bacterium | reverse complement strand
GGGATCGGGATCGGGATCGGGATCGGGATCGGGATCGGGATCGGGATCGGGATCGGGATCGGGATCGGGATCGGGATCGGGATCGGGGTCGGGGCGGGCGCGGGGATCGCGGGATCGGGGCGGCGCGGGGATCGGGGCGGGCGCGTTGTCCCCTTCATCACCCGGCTATTGTCGCTTTACGTAACTGCGTCTCTAGGTGTACAACATCGAGTAGACGAGCGATAGGAGCTGGGTATGGCAGGATCAGAAGCGGAGACAGCACGGAGCGAAGGGCGCGGTATGCTTTACGGGCTGGTGGGAGTATTGTTGTTCAGTGTGACGCTGCCCGCGACGCGTGTGGCGGTGGCGTATCTCGATCCGGTGTTTGTCGGCACGGCGCGTGCGCTGGTGGCCGGCGCATGCGCCGCCGTGCTGTTGCTGGTCACGCGCCAGCGGCTGCCGACGGCGGGTGAAGTGCGCGCGCTGCTGGTGGTAATTGGTGGCGTGGTGATCGGCTTCCCGGTCTTGTCGGCGTGGGCGATGCGCTACACCGATGCCTCGCACGGCGCGGTGGTCAACGGGCTGCTGCCGCTCTTCACCGCAGTGGCGGGTGTGTTGCGCGCGGGTGATCGGCCGTCGTGGCGGTTCTGGGCGGCGGCGTTGCTGGGGAGCGCGGTCGTGGTTGGCTTTGCGCTGCGTCAGGCGAACGGCGCGTTGCTGCCCGCCGATCTGGCGATGCTCGGTGCGGTGGCGACGGGTGCGTTTGGCTATGCCGAGGGCGGGCGGCTGGCGCGCACGATGGGATCGTGGCAGGTGATCTGCTGGGCGCTGGTGATCGCCGCGCCGCTGATGGCGATCCCGGCGGGCTACATCGCGTTTACGCAGGATCTCAGCGCGCCGCCCGAAGCGTGGCTCGGCTTTGCGTATGTGTCGGTGATCAGCATGTGGCTCGGGTTCTTTGCGTGGTACCGTGGTCTGGCGCTTGGCGGCGTGGCGCGCGTGAGCCAGATCCAGCTGTTGCAGCCATTTTTTACCATGCTGGCGGCCACACTGTTGATCGGCGAAGAGCTCAGCCCACCGGCGCTTGGCGTCGCGCTAGTGGTGGCGCTGATCGTCGCGCTTGGTCGCCGCGCCGCCGTGCAGCGCGCAGGGGCACCGCTCACCGCAGCGCGGTGACGCTGCGGGTGTGGCGCATTTATCGCAGGATGTACCGCACGCGTTCGACATCGTGTGGCTCGGCTGCGTGCAGCCCGTGCTCGATCGCAAACAGGGTACGCGCGCTCACACCACTGAGCACCGCGAGCTCGCCGTAGGTGAAGTCGTATTCGAGCCGCCGTTCGCGCAGATCGGCGTACGGTTTTGCGGTGCGGGGCAATACCACCGGTCGCGCCAGCGCGCGGCGCAGGATGCGGTGCAATACAATGCACCAGAGAAGTACACCAGCGATCGTGCCGAGCGCGATCGGGCTGGATATGAGATCGTGCACACCTTGCAGCGTACAGGCGGTCGTCATGGGTCATGCTCCGCTATCAGACGCAACCCGTCTGCTGCATCGGTGTCTTGCTCATGTTGATCGGTCTGGTTCGGCAATCTATCTATCCAACGCGCGGCGACGCCAAACCCGCATAGTACGCTGATCCTATTCTCTCCTAGCCCGCTACGGAGGTTTGACAGGCGATCGTAGCGTACCAACTCGCACTGGTGTGGTGTGTCGCGCAGCCTCGTGTGACCAGCCCGATCATCGGCCCGCGCACACGCCAGCAATTGCTCGATGCCGTTCAGGCGCTCACCGTAAATCTGACAGCCGAAGACTACCAGCGGCTCGACGCGATCGCACCGCCCGGCCGTGCGACAGTCCCGTATTATGTACGACGGCATGACATGGGTGACGTGGGGGCCGCATAGCCAGCGCTGGTAGCACCACACGCGATCTGACACGGGTGGGTGCAGGCGCTGGGCGGGGTTCACGCGCCGCGCGTGATATCGAGTATGCCCACAATCGCGTTGGCCAGAACCGCAAGCCCAAGCGGCACGACGATCAGGCGCACAAACTGTGTGTGGCGCACCGCGTCCTGTGGCTGCTGGACACCGACGATCTCATGGCGGATGAGGACGATCATCAGCGTGAGCACGAGCATGAGGGTGACTGCACTACCAGAAATCAGCTCGGGCGCGCTACTGGGAATCGTGGAAATCATCATTGTCTCCTCATACGAGCACGCGCAGTACACGATCGATATCACGCAGGTCGGCTTCGTCAAGATCGTGCTCGAGTGCAACCAGCGCACGCATGCTGACGCCGCTCAGGATCGCGAGTTCACTGTACCCCAGATTATATTCGAGCCGTCGTTCGCGTATCTCGCTGCGCGGCCGCAATGGTGCAGCCTGTGGCCGCGCCATCGTGCGCAGCAGCAGCCACAGGACAGCAACAAGCCAGAGCAGCGTCCCTGCGGCGATCGTCCAGGCAGTCAATTCATCGCCAGCGGCTAGCGCGCGTGGAAGCAGCGCGAGCGTGGTCACGTTGGCGAGCGCGTGTGCGATGATGACACCGATAATCGAGCCACTCCACCACGCAAATGCGCTGAACAGCAACCCGACGCTGAAGACAAACACGACGTGTACCGCCGATCCTGAGCCGATATGCACAATTGCGAAGATCAGCGCGCCATACAGCCACCACGCGCGCGTACCCGCACGCGCGAGCGCGACTTGCAAGACACCGTGAAACACCAATTCCTCAGCAATCGCCAGACCACAGCCGATCAGCAGCGCGAGCGGCAGATCCCAACGCTGTGGCACGCTATCACCGGTGATGAGATGTGCGAGCACGCCAATCAGCAATCCACCACATCCAAACGCAAGTTGTGGCAGCAGCCGGTCGTATGTGAAGCCAATAGCGCGCCAGCGCAGATCCATTGCACGCAACGCGAGCGCCACCGCGAGCACAACAATCGCGCTGATACTCAGATAGCGTACCACGGGCGGCACAAGCGCACTGGTGGGGATAGATCCGAGCAATCGGATGATCGGTAGTAAGATAAGCGCCGCTGTCAGGTTGCGGATGGTGGTGCGCGGGCTGCGCGCACCCCAGACGGGCAATGCCACCAGCATCGCCGCATAGATCGCCGCGCCCAGTGGGCTGCCCTGCGCCAACAGAAGCTCTGCTGCAGCCAGTACGCCGAGCAACAGCCACAGCCACCAGCGGCTCACGGCGTCACCTCGACCCAGATCCAGAGCGTGCGTCGTGGTGCAGCGGTATCGTGCTCGACAAGCAGCAGATCAATCCGGCGGTCGCCCGGTGTCGCGGGTGTGACAAAGCGCAACTCGCCGCGCCAAACAGCGCCCGACGCGATCGCTGGCGGTTCGAGTGTGCCGATCAGGATGCCGTCGGCGCGCGCTTCGATCCGCAGGCGCTCGTCTGGCGCAGAATTGCGGATTTCGACCGCGATGTGCGCCGCGCTGCCGGGTCGTAGTTGTTGCGGATACCCGGTGAGTCCGCCGTCGCCGAGCACGGCAAAACTGGTGGTCGGCGCGGGCAGGCGCGTCGCGAGCCAGCCAGCACCCGCCAGCGCCAGCACTACCGGCATCAGCAACAGCAGGATGATCGGCGACCCCCCGCGCGACATGACCAACCCATGCCGCCGTAATCGCGCGCCGACGAGCGATGCCACGCTCACAATTGCCAGAGCGCTCAGCAGGTTAACTGGTGCAAGCCCACCCGGCAACTGGTCGACCAGCGGGCCGAGAATCGCCAGGAGCGCGAGGCTTATTCCGATACTGCTCGCCAGGATGACGGGCGGAGCGAAGCGCTCGCGCAGCGGGACAATCAGTGCAAACACGCCATAACCTGGCACGACGAGCACCGCCAGCACGCCCGGAATGAGTCGCAGCAGTGGTGGTGCATCGAGCAGCCAGCCGGCCAATGGCACGATTGCGAGCACGGCAGCGAGCCAGAGATCGCGCCCGGGATACGTAAGCGCTACGCGCGTATTCATGCAGCCTCCATCCGGTTGGCGCGTAGCGCCAGCCGATACCCATTGTGTGTCGCTTCGGCGACCCGCTGCCAGCTAAAGTCTGCCGCGCGCGCGAGCCCGCGCGCGCGCAGCGTTGCGCGCAGGACGGGATCGTGCAGGATCGCCAGCATAGCGTTTGCCAGCGCCGTGTCATCGGTTGGGTCAACACACAACGCCGCATCGCCGACAACCTCGGGTAGCGATGAGGTCGCCGAGGTGACGACGGGCGTGCCGCACGCGAACGCTTCGAGTGGTGGCAGGCCAAATCCTTCGTAGAGCGACGGGAAGGCAAAAAGCGCTGCACCACTGTAGAGCGCCGGGAGCAGGTTATCATCGATATAGCCGGGTAATACGAGCGCATCAGT
>JAYUYF010000344.1:0-1614 GCA_043752605.1 Roseiflexaceae bacterium | reverse complement strand
CGCTGGCATCGGCGCTTGTCAGCGCGGCACGTCTGCGCAGCGCGCGCGTCTGGCGCAGCCCGGTCTCGGCCTCGTGGAGGTACTCGAGCGCGGCAGACCAGCTGCCCGCCACATCAACCTGCGACGGGTCGAGTGCGCGGCCCGCCAGCGTGCGCAATACCTGTGCGCGCGTCACCGCATCGGTGGTGGCGCGCTCCACCTGAGCCAGCGTGTCGCGCCAGTCGCTGGTCTGTTGCAGCAGCACGGGCGTGGCAGTAGCGCGCAAAAGATGGTCGCGGCGGTAGCGGTTGGCATACGCGCGCAGGCCAGCATCACCCGCGGTCAGCGTCTCAAGTGTGCGTGCGATCGCCAGATCGCGTGCGCGGCCCTGATCCGCGATCCCCTGCCGGACATAATCGGCGAATGTTGGGTGAAACAACGCGATCTGTCCCTCGGCTTCGCGGATCACGGGTGCAAGCTGTTCGAGGGTGGCAGCGAGTTGCTCGATCGAGAGCGTCGTGAGATAGCAGATAGTCGTCCGGTTGAGTGGATCAAAGACGAGTGCCAGTGTGAGCAGCACCGCTTCGACGTGTGGGTTTAGTGGGTCGCGCACGCTCGCCAGCGTTGTCGCGTACGATTCGTCGAGTGAGGCAGTGAGCGAACCGTGCTGTGAGAAGGCGAGCAACACATCAAGCTGCGCGCCGTGCGCCTCGGTCAGTGCGGTCTGCAGCGCCGCAGTGTAGGCGCGCGCATAGCGAAAATTCCCCCGGCTGGCGACGGCCGCCTGCGCGATAAATGGCGCGATCGTGTCTTCGGCGGTGGCGGGTGCGTGGGTCAGGAGCGTTTTGATCAGCCGGTCGCGCGTGGTATGATCAAGACCCGCCTGCCAGTCGGTAAAATACGCCGTCATTTCAGCGGTATGGCTATCCGAGAGCGGATCGATCTCGGCCAGCCGCACGCCCGCGCTGGTGCGCAACGCCTGCACGGCGCGCCCGGGTCGGGCGGTGCAGATGATGTTGACCCACGGCGGCAAATCTTGCACCTCGCCAAGCAGGTTGACGATACTCGCGCCCTGGCCTTCATCCCACTCCCACGCCAGATCGAGCGCGTCGATGACAATCACCAGCGGTGCGGGTGGGCTGGTCTGCGTGGTGGCATATTTGATCAATGGCTCACGCACCAGCGTCCGAAATGCCTCACGCGGGTGGATATCGCCGAGGTTGATCTGGCCGACGCTCAGCCCGGTGACGCGCGCGCCCGCATCGGCCACCGTGACGTTGACATCAACATCGATCGTCACCGGCCGCGCGGTGGTGGGTAACTGGTAGTCATCGCCGAGCAGTGCCCGCAACTGGTCGCCGAGCGCCCGGCAGCATTCCAGCGGGTTGATACCATCGGCGAGTTGGCAAAAATGACCAAGATACGGTCGCGCGCCAGCCTGATTTTCACGTACCAGCCGCGTCAGAAATGCGGTCTTGCCGACGCCTGGCGGGCCGACGATCAGCAGCATACGGTTTGGATTAGCGATAAATGTGTTGATTTCGGCGCGCAACGCGTGCTGTGGGGTCAAATTCGCGTCGAGATGACGGTCGCTGGCGTCGACGCGCGCGAGCAACGCACCGATGATTTCTTGCA
>JAYUYF010000343.1:0-1615 GCA_043752605.1 Roseiflexaceae bacterium | reverse complement strand
GGTTGCGGCTGGCGCTGCCCTCGGCGGCAAAGAATGGCCGCGCCAGCGCCAGCGCCAGCAGCGCCAGCAGCAGCAACTGGAGCAGCAACAACCACGATGGTCGCAGCCGCTGCCAGGGCGCATCGGCCTCCACATCGCGCGCACTGTCGCGCCAGAGCATCGTGGACGAGACCCGCCGCTCCTCACGCCGTAGCCGCAGCAGATACATCGCGATGATGATCGGGCCGATAATCAGTGCGCTGAGCAGCGCGAGCGGTGCGATGAAGGGCATGGCGGTCTTTCGGTGGTGCGGTGCCACCGGCATTGTATGCCACGCGCGTGGGCGGCGCAAGCCCCGGATGGGCCGCTGCCCATCCGGGGCTCGTAGGGACGCAGCATGCTGCGTCCGGTGCGCCGCCCCGCGCATCCCCCTCTCCGCGCCGGAGCGGGGGTTGGGGGTGAGGTCCGGTGCATCGCGTGCGCCCGCCGCCGTCCGCCATCGTGGTATCATCCGCGCAACGGATACGCGCCAAGCTCAGAGGAACGACGACCATGTCAATCATCGCTGACCGCCTTCACACGACGTTTGCTGGCGAACGCATCCCGCGCTTCTCGATCCAACGCGGCGGCACGAGTATGCGTGTTATCGCACTCGGTGCGACGATCACCGATTTTATGCCTGGCGAGTCGGTTGATAGTACGCTTGGTTTTGACACCCCCGATGCCTACAGCCGAAATCCAACGTATTTTGGCTGCGTCGTTGGCCGTGTTGCCAACCGGATTGCGGGTGGTCGTTTTACCCTCGATGATCGCAGCTACCAGCTTGGCCTGAACGATGGCCCGAATCACCTGCACGGTGGCGCGGGTGGCTTCCACCGCCGCGTCTGGCAGGCAACAGAACACGCAGGCACCGATCAGGATACCGTTGAGCTGCGCTATAGCAGCATCGCTGGCGAGGAGGGGTATCCGGGCGAACTCGATGTCATTGTACGCTACACACTTGACGACAACGGGTCGCTTTTGATCGACTACGAAGCCAGGACGGATGAGACAACGATTGTCAATCTGACCAATCATACCTATTTCAACCTGGCGGGCACAGGCACGGTGGATAACCAGCTCGTCCAGATCAATGCTGCGCGGTATCTGCCGACTGATGCCAATCAGATCCCCACCGGCGAACTGCGTGCGGTCGATGGCACCCCGTTTGACCTGCGTACTCCGACAGCAATCGGCGCGGCGATCGCGCACGATGACGAGCAGCTCCGCTTTGGGTTTGATGGCTTTGATCACTGCTGGGTGCGCGATACCGATGATGGCTCGCTCTGGCACGCCGCTACCCTGCACGACCCGGCCTCTGGCCGCAGGTTGCACGTTGATACGACTGCACCTGGTCTGCAATGCTACACCGGCAATCATCTCGCAGGCACGGTAGGCCGTGACGGCGCGGTGTATCCGCGCCGTGGTGGCATCTGCTTTGAATCACAGGGGTTGCCAAACGCGATCAACACGCCCGGTTTTCCGTCGATCGTCCTGGCTGCTGGCACCACATACAAGCAGACAACACGCTGGCGGTTTGACGTACAATAGTGTGGGTTCACCGTTGAAGGAGATCTGAGATGAACGATACGATTGC
>JAYUYF010000342.1:0-4366 GCA_043752605.1 Roseiflexaceae bacterium | reverse complement strand
CCTCCGCTGCGATAATCTCAGCTACTTCTCAGATTTAGTATACCACCCGATCAATGCTCGTCAGCGATCAAAATGACGCGGCCTTCAGCGGCGCGTGTGAGCCGATCGCGCAGCGCACGCCAGAGCCCGTTGTCGCCCGGCAGACGTGCGAAGATAACATGCACCCCGGCGTCATCGAGCGCGCGCAGGCCACCAAATAGCCGCAGCGCCGCAGTCTCGGCGCTGGTGCCAAGTGTGGCGCTGGCCACCTCGGGTGTGCGTACGCGCGCGAGGTCGTCATCCATCAGCAACAATCCTACCGTAGCCGCTGGTCGCGCGGCAATTTCGGCACGCAGCCGCGCCTGTACCGCCGCCGCTGCTCCGTCGAAGAGCAGCAATCTGGCGTGTGGCGCGTAATGACGCACAAGCTGACCGGGTGCTTCCGCCAGTTCGTTTTCGTGCAGGTAGCGCGGCGCATAGATAATCTGTGGCAAAAACGCGCGTAATTGCTCGAAGGTCATTCCGCCCGCGCGCAGCAGGTGCGGTGGATCACACGTCAGATCGACCACCGACGACTCGACGCCGATCGTGGTCTGCCCGCCATCGAGCAGCAGATCGATGCGGCCCGCAAGATCGGCGAGCACGTGGCTGGCCTGCGTTGGGCTGGGCCGGGTGAAGCGATTGGCGCTTGGTGCGGCCACCGGGCAGCCCGCCGCGCGGATCAGCGCCAGCGCCACCGGGTGATCGGGTACGCGCACCGCCACGTGTGCGCCGCCAGCGGTGACGTTTGCTGGTACTGCTGCGGTGCGTGGCAGTACCAGCGTCAGCGGCCCGGGCCAGCATGCGTCGGCGAGGGTTGTGACGATCGGCGGTAGATCACGCGCCACGCGCCCGAGATCAGCGGCAGCCGCGAGATGCACGATCAACGGGTCACTCGCCGGGCGCTCTTTGGCGGCAAAGATCCTGGTCACCGCGCGCGCATCGAGCGCGTTAGCCCCCAGCCCGTAGACGGTCTCAGTGGGGAATGCCACCAGCCCGCCCGCGCGTAACACCGCCGCCGCTGCCGCGATCGCCGCCGGATCGGGATGTACCGGGTCAATTGCAATGACACGTGTCATCCGGCGAGCGTATGATAGTTGCGGCGAAAATAGAGCAGCGGCTGCGCAGGGCTGACGTGCGCCGCCACAACTTCGCCCACCAGGATGGTATGATCCCCGCCCGGCAGGCTGGCGTGCAGTGTACACGTGATCTGCGCGACTGCACTATCGATCAACGGCAGCGCGAAGTCGCCCGGATGCCAGCTCACCCCGGCGAACTTATCATCTTCAGCCGAGGCAAAATGTCGCGAGATCCACTCCTGGTCGGCCGCAAGAATATTGACGGCGAAGCGCCCGCTACGCAAAATCGTGTCGTGGCCGCGGCTCTCTTTGCCAATGCAAATCAGTATCAACGGTGGATCGAGAGAGAGCGAACTAAAACTGCTGACCGTCAGGCCGTGTGGCCGCGCGCCGTCGGTCGTCGTCACGACGGTGACGCCGCTCGCGAAGCTGCCAAGCGCCTGGCGAAAGGTCTGTGGATCAATTGCCATTGTGCTATCCTGTCGATCGCTACGTACATGCGAGAAGCATATCCTTACTACGCAGCACGCTCGCATGGCGACCGGTGCGCAGTAATTGCTATTATAATAGATAGAGTTAGTGCAGACGAGCGTGAGAAGGAGCGATTCATGCAGATCAATCCAGGCATCTTCAAGGCATACGATATCCGCGGCATCTATCCGACCGACCTGAACGAAGATGGGGCCTATGCGATCGGGCGCGCGTTTGTGACGCACGTCAAAGCCGAGACGGTGATCGTTGGCCACGATATGCGGCTCTCGGGTCCCGCGATCTTCGAAGCGGTGACGCGCGGGATCATGACGCAGGGTGCGGATGTGATCACTATTGGTCTGGTCAGCACCGATCAATTCTACTTCGCCTGCGCGCAGTTTGGCCTGCCGGGGATGATGGTCACCGCCTCGCACAATCCGAAGCAGTACAACGGCTTCAAGATGGTGCGCAAGATGCCGTATCTGCTGAGCGGTGCCGAAGGGATCCAGGATCTGCGCCAGATTGTCGAGGCGGATGCCTACGGCGCGGTCACGCGCACAGGCACGATGCGCAGCGAAGACCTCTCCGAGCAGTTTGTCGAAGCCGTGCTGGCGCTGATCGATGTGCAGGCGCTTGCCGGGAAAAACCTCAAGGTGGTGGCGGATACCGGCAACGGCACCGTCGGCCCGATCCTCAAGCGCGTATACGATCGGCTGCCGGTCGAACTCGTCGGCCTGTATTTCGATCCCGATGGCAGCCTGCCAAATCACGGCCTGGATCCGCTGCAGCCTGAGAATCGCGCCGAGCTCGAGGCGCGTGTGGTGAGCGAAGGTGCGGCGGTGGGTTTTGCATTTGATGGCGACGGCGACCGGTTCTTTGCGATTGATGACCGTGGCGCGTTTGTCTCGGGCGATTTCATGACCGCGCTGATGGGTCGCTATCTGCTCACCAAGGAGCCGGGCAGCAAGATTGTCTACGATGTGCGCGGTTCGTGGGCGGTACCCGATCTGATCAGCGCGGCGGGCGGCACGCCGCTGATGGAGCGCGTCGGTCACGCGTTTATCAAGCGCCGCATGGCAGATGAGGGCGCGCTGTTTGGCGGCGAGGTCACAGGTCACTATTACTTTAAATCGTTCTCGTTTGCCGATTCGGGTATCATTCCGTCACTCTATATCCTCGAGATGCTGGCTACCAGCGGTCAGAAGCTCTCGGATCTGCTGGCACCGCTCGAAGCCAAGTATTTTATCTCAGGCGAAATCAACTCGACGGTACCCGATGCGAAGGGCAAGCTGGACGCGCTGCTGGCGAAGTATGCCGATGGCGAGATCCTGCAGATGGACGGTGTGTCGGTCACATACTCCGACTGGCACTTCAATGTGCGTGCCTCAAACACCGAGCCGTTGTTGCGCCTCAACCTTGAGGCGAAAACGCGCGAGATGATGGAGCAGAAGCGCGACGAGGTGCTGGCGATTATCCTCGGTTAACTAGACGCCCGGTCGGGTTTCTGGCAACAAACCCGGCCGGGCCGCAAGCGCTACAGGTCAGGAGGATGCTATGACGGTCGAAACCGTAGCTAGTCAACACGCAATTGTCTACCTTCGCACGCTGGTTCTTCCCAATCTTTGGCGGGAGCTTTGTGTTTATCGGCGGCTGGCTATTTGTGAGTGGAATACGGTTGGTGTTTGTGTAACCGAGATTATCGCGCCGCCTGACGCTGCATTGATGCAATGACACTATCGACATAATGTTCGAGTGAAAATACACGCTCGACCCAGATGCGGTTGTAATTTCCCATAGTCGCCGCAAGATCGGGCTGACGCCAGAGTGTCTCGATTGCAGCGCGGAGTGCATCTTTATCCCCAACCGGTACGACAATACCAGAGACTCCGTGTTTAACATAATCGCGAATTCCTGGCGAGTCAGAGACAATTACTGCTTTTCCCATCGCCATTGCTTCGAGCAACGTCGTCACGCCAGCAGCATATGTCGTTGCTTTCAGAGGAACTACCACGAAACGTGAACGTGCGTATTGTTCTTTGAGCATCTCGCTCGAAATATTGCTTTCGATGGTCACGTTGGCCTGATTTGATTGAACGTTGGCCTCGGTGAAACCTGATCCAGGTGACCATCCCGACCCGATCACCCTGAGAGGATAGGGCAACCCATTCAAGGCATTGAGCAACACCGCATAGTCACGCTGTTCTATACCGACGCTCAACACGTAATCATCAGGCTCACAGGCGATCGGCACAAAATATTGCGTGTCGACAAAGTAGTTGACTCGATCGACTTGCTCTGCCGGGACGCCAAGACTATGCAACACGTCGCGCTGAGCCGAGCAGATACAAAAGATCGGTCGAAACATGTGCTTGCCAAGCATTCGCATGAGTGTAGAGCGCTTCTGAGTGCCAACATTGTGTGCGACCAGTGCAAATCGAAGACTCCGCTGCATCATTGCGAGTATAGCCAGTAGCAGCCCAACGTCTTCGGCCGTGACATAGATCAATGACAACTCGTGCCTGCGCCGCGCTACTAGCACTGCTAGTCCCCAATAATCGTTAAAGCGTCTGCTGATCGCGCGAACAAGTGGGTCGCGCGATTTGTCCAGTGTGTGGAAATCGATTATCTCGGCATTCAGTCTATCGGCGATTTCGAGATAATCGATGCGGGATTGAAGACCAGCTGCAATGTTTTGCCGCAGATCAGGCTTTGGGCGCTTACTCAACACAATAGCTGCTTGACGCGTCGATTGTTTATCTGGCACTATCCTCTTCTCCTTTCAAACACGACGAGCAGGC
>JAYUYF010000341.1:0-1619 GCA_043752605.1 Roseiflexaceae bacterium | reverse complement strand
CGCGCGGTCATGAAGATCGGGGAGTACAAGGGTAAAGCCCTGAAGACCCTGGCTACCAGGCGCGGGTGTCGGGCCACCACGGCTCTCCCATGTGTTGAGCCCGAGGTGGTGATGGTAACCGCCCGCTGCCACAAACAAAGCCCCCGGCATACGCATCATCACCGCAAAGCCGAGCACCCCAACATACAATGCCTCGGCCGCCACCAGATCCGCGACTTTGAGATGCACGTGGCCTACATCGCTGCCCCCATCGAGTAGCGGCCCGTCACCTGTGCGTGCCACTGCCAGCAGGCCGGGGGCATCGAGCGCGGCAGTACCGATTCGCAGTTGGCCATCGGCCCGCTGTCGCCAGGTTTCGCGCGGTGTATCAGCAGTAATCTCGATCCCGTTACCATCGGGATCGGCCAGATACAACGCCTCGCTCACAAAATGACAGGCTGCGCCCTGAAGTGGGTAGCGTGCCGCGAGCAACCCGTGCAACACGCGCCCGAGCGCCGCACGATCGGGCACGCGCAGGGCGATGTGATACAGCCCGGTGGCGTGCGCTGGCGGCGGTGGCGCAGCAACGTCCTGAATCAGCGCGAGCAGTGGCGTGTCCGCGCCGAGCGTCACACCCTCGGCGGTCTCACCGAGCACGCGCAGCCCCAGCAGATCGGCGTAGAATTCGCGTAATGGAGCGATGCGCGCGGTGACCAACGTCACCAGACCCATGCGTGTTGTGTCAGGTAACATCACGATTCCATCCACTCGTAGGGACGCAGCATGCTGCGTCCGCACTACACACCCCACACCCGCGTCCGCCCCACCCGCCCCCGTACCGGCGCATCACGATGCGCCCACCCGCCCCCGTACCGGCGCATCACGATGCGCCGCCAGTCTGCAGATCAAGCTTTATGCACTCCGCTCGGCCGTAAACCCACCGACGTGATGTATACCTGCCAATCGCAGTGGCGCGGCCATCAGCGTCGTGCGCAGCGCATCAGTACGGCTAACTGCCACAGACATGTCATTACCTAGATACACACCCGGCATTTGCAGTGCAAGCTCGGGGTGCATACTAAACAGCCGCCCGCCAAATACCAGCTGCACACCGAGCGACTCCTGGCTCTCGACCAATCGGCCCACCTCCACGAGCGCGGGCAGATGGTCGATCAGCGATGCACTGAGTGCGACCACCGCCGGTGCTGCGCGCCGCAGAAACACCGCGAGCCCTTCGGTCGTCAGGCTTTGACCAAGTTGGATGACTTGCCAGCCACGCGCCGCCATTAGCGTGCCAAACATCAACAACCCGACCTCGTGGCGCTCATCCGTCGCGCAGCCACAGATCAAGCGTGGCTGATCGGCAAACGGCGCATACAACTGGCTCAGCACCAGCAAACGCTGCCGCACAAAATTCGTCGCCAGATGCTCATCCGCGATACACAACTCGCCGCGTGCCCAGCGCTGCCCAAGCTCGACCAGTAACGGCTGGAACAGCAGACTGAGCAACTCATCCACAGAGTGCTGCGCCGCGATATGATTCACCAGCCGATGTGCGCCGCGTATGTCAGCGCGATCGAGCAGTTCGAGCAACTGCAGCATGTGTGCTTCCCAGGTCGCCGCAAGCGGATCGGGAGCCG
>JAYUYF010000340.1:0-1620 GCA_043752605.1 Roseiflexaceae bacterium | reverse complement strand
GTCGGCCCTCCACCTGGGATCTGGATGCAGCAGACACGCCAAATTCGGCGTGCCTCCTGCGGTCACCTGCGGCTCGCCAGCCCGCGCACGTAGCGTACGACCTCGTCTGGCTCACCCGCCAGCGCGACGGCCACACCCGATTCTTCGGCGATGCGCGCCAGCGAATACTCATCGATCGTACGCTCGCCGCTATGATCAAACATCACGCGCGGCAGCAACGCGCGCGTCGCGCCACTGGCGCGCAGTACCGGCACCACGTCCTGCCCCATCAACAGCCCGGAGACCGTCACGGTCTCGCCAAAGAACTGATTGACGACCGGCAGCAGCCGTGCATCAAGGCCCGCGACGCGCTGGAGCCGATCGACCAGCCGCTGTAATGTCGGTGCGATCAGCGTGCCGCAGACCAGCACCAGATCGGTCGGCGTCGCCAGCCGCGCGGGCAGCCGCCGCTGTGCTTTCGCCCAACCATCGAGCAGGTCACGCGTCATGCCCACACCATTTGAATACTGCGGCATGCCGTCGTAGGCTGCCATAGCGGGCACCTCGCGGCCGGCCAGCAGATAGAACTCATCCGACGCATATACCAGATTGATGCCGTGTTGTGTGTGCAACTCACGCTGTACCGCCTCGACCCGGTCGATCAGCGCTGCCGCCTCGTGCGGCTCGTAGCAGCGCATCGGCACATCCGTGGCCACCATCTGCCGCCCGCAATGGCCAAGCTCTTTGGCAAGCGCCGCCTGCTGGTGCGCGCCTTCGTCCCACAACGGCTGGCGCTCGTGGTTGGTGTTGATCCAGTCTGGTCCTTCGTGGATCTGAATCGCGGTGCGGATGGACTGCGGCCGCTTCCCCTCGAACCGGTAGCGCGTCAGACCGACCGGCACGACGGCGATCGTCTCGACGATCGGGTAGAGTGCGGCCAGTTCGGCGATACTCCGATCGAGCAGTTCGCCATCGTTGATCCCCGGCAGCGCCACGATCTGGGTGTGCGCACGAATGCCGCTCCTGCCCAGCCGCTCGATCTGCGCGATCACATCCGGCACATCGGCCTTGCCAAGCATCACCGCGCGGTGGGCACGATCGGTGGCGTGTACCGAAATATACTGCGGGCTCAGCCGCTGCGATTCGATTCGCTCCCAGTCTGCCTCATCGAGGTTGGTGAAGGTCACAAAGTTGCCGTACAAAAACCCGAGTCGGTAGTCATCGTCCTTCAGATACAATGTCTTGCGCAGCCCTTTGGGCATCTGGGTCAAAAAGCAGAACGGGCACTTGTTGTTGCAGACGCGCAATTTATCAAATAACGGCTCGGTGAAATCGATCCCCAGATCATCATCGACCGCTTTCGCCACCTGCAGCACGATCTCTTCGCCGTCGCGCAGCACGCGCAGCTCAACCTGCTCCTCGGCAACGGTAAACCGGTAATCGATCACATCGCGCAGCCGCTGCGCCCCCACCGCCACCAGCGTATCGCCCACGCGCAGCCCAAGCAGCGCGCCGGTGCTCCCCGCCGCAACGCTGGCGATCTGGCCGCCGGTGCCGGTGATATTTTTTACATTTGGCTGATATTCCATTGGGATGCTACCGCCCTGTTTGCGTTTCTCTTACACGATAAAAAGCGCACGC
>JAYUYF010000339.1:0-1620 GCA_043752605.1 Roseiflexaceae bacterium | reverse complement strand
ACTGAAGCTGGTCGATTCGCGCGCGGGGCGTGCAGCCACTGGTGCGGCGGCGCGGGCGCAGGTGCTCGCCACACACACCACCACGGCGTGCGCGGCCGCATATCTGGCTATCGTGCGTGCCGCGTGCGCGCAGACCCCGCGGCGTGGCAAAGACCGCAGATGAGGAGAGGGTATTCATGCTACAGGTCCATACCACCGCGCTGCCCGGCGTCGTGATCATCGAGCCAAAGTGCTTTCGCGATGCGCGCGGCGTGTTTTTTGAGAGCTACCAGCAGGCGCGCTACCACGCGCACGGCATCGAAGATAACTGGGTACAGGATAATCACTCGCGCTCGGGTGCCAATGTGCTGCGCGGGCTGCATTACCAGGATCTGCGCGCGCCGATGAGCAAACTGGTGCGCTGCGCCAACGGCCGGATCTACGATGTTGCCGTCGATATTCGTGTCGGCGCACCGACGTTTGGCCAGCACGTCGGCGTCGAGCTTTCGGATGAAAATCAGCGCCAGCTGTTGGTGCCGATCGGCTTCGCGCACGGTTTTGTGGTGCTCTCGGCGAGCGCCGATGTCCTCTACAAGTGCTCGGGCTATTATGATGCATCCGCCGAGGGCGCAATCGCCTGGGATGACCCCCAGCTGGCGATCGCGTGGCCAGTCACGGATCCGCTGGTCTCCGCGCGCGATGTGCTGGCACCATCACTCGCCGAGTATCTCGCTGCACCGGCGTTTCATGCGGCGCGGGAGCACGCCCGATGATCAGCCCGGCAGTGGCCACGCCGCTGGTCTCGATCATCATCCGCGCCCGCGATGAGGCGCCCGCACTCCGCCGCCTGTTGCCGCTGCTGCGCGGCCAGCAGACCGATTTTCCGTTCGAGATCTGGCTGCTCGATAACGCCTCGCGTGATGACAGCGCCGCGATCGCACGCGCGCACGGCTGCCGCTACCACCATATCCCGCAGGGTGGATTCAACTATGCCGGCGCGCTCAATACCGCCGCCGCGCTCGCCGATGGCACGATCCTGGTGCACCTCTCGGCGCACTGTTTCCCGCAGCACGACGGTTGGCTGGCAGCACTCGTGGCACCACTACGCGCAGATGATGCGGTGATCGCCAGCTACGGGCGGCAGTGGAGTGACCCGCAGACCAACCCGTTCGAGGCGACCGGCAACGACGACCTGTTCCCCGCGCATGGGACGCCACGCACGCTGGCATTCTCAAACGCCAACTGCGCCGTGCGCCGCCAGATCGTGCTACTGCACCCGTTCAACCCGGCGGTCAAGATCATGGAAGACCATCTGTTTGCACTCGAACTCACGGGCGAGCACCCGATCGTGTATGTGCCCGACGCAGTCGTGACCCACGCGCATACGCACTTCTCGTGGCGTGGCTACGTGCGGCGCTGGGTGCGTGAGGGCTGGGCGATGTTTTTCCTCAGCCGTCATCGCGGTCTGTCATCGCCATTTGTGCCGACGCTGCTGATCGACCCGCGCGCATGGGTGCTGGGCTACCCGCGCGTGGCGCTGGCGCTGGCGCGCCGTGGCCGATGGCGGCTGGCGCTGATCTGTGCGCCGTTCTTCTGGCTGCGCGATAGCGTCTGGCTGGCGGGGTTCATCCGCGCGCGCGC
>JAYUYF010000338.1:0-4377 GCA_043752605.1 Roseiflexaceae bacterium | reverse complement strand
CGGGTGGCGGGCACGCGGGTGGCAGGCGCGCGCGTGGGTGGCAGGGCGGCCGTCGCGCGGAGCGTCGCCGCCGGCTGTGTTATGGTCGATACTACCGTAGATGGTAACGTGCTCGCGACCTGGGTTGCGGCGATCTGGCGTGTCGGGCGCGTGGTGATCGTGGCCGCCAAGGGTATCGCCGTGGCAACGCAGCACGCTGCATCCGTACGTGTCGGTAGCAAGATGGCGGGTGCCTGTGTCGGCGCAGTTGTTGGTGAGGGCTGGAGCGTGCGCGTCGGCAGGTTGGTGGGGGTACCGGCGGGTGGCGGTAGCGTCGGTGTGGCGAGCGCCGCCGCGGTACTGGATGGCAGTGCCACCACCACAGCGGCGGTCGATGCTGCGGTGGCGGCGGTGGGTGTCGGCTGGTTTGCATCTGGCGCAGGTGCAAATACCGATACCAGGGCCAGCCCGATATACGTCGCCGCAATGATACCGAGCGTTGTCAACAATGCACCATAGATCAGACGATCACGCGGCGCAAGCCCGGCGAGCCAGGCGCGCCGCGAGACATTGGCATCCGTCACGCGCGGCGCGGGCGGCGTAAGCAGCGGCATTGTTGGCGCGCGTAAACCTGTGTATAATGGACAACGAACGTGATCGGAGCAGAGGCAGTAACTTGCCTGATCAACCGGGATTTCGACCGGTTCACCGTTTGCATAACACCGATGCTCACCTGTGGGCGATGAAAAGCGGATCGCCCGGTTTTGTTTTAGCCCCAGATACGGGCAGTTGCCAGTCGGATCCGTCATACGGGTTGTGCTTTCTGCTGCGCCAGTGGTACGACACCTGCACGTAGTATATGCACTGGCATACGTGATCTGCAAAAGGGTTCGATTACCGGATGCTTACAGCCGGATTGCAGCTAGGATCGACGCCATGCGCGTCCTTGTCATTTCAGACATTCACTCAAATTTCGTAGCGCTCGATGCGGTCGCGGTGGCAGTTGGTCCGGTCGACCAGATCTGGAATCTGGGCGATACAATTGGCTACGGCCCCTCCCCAAATGAATGTGTGGCATTCGTGCAGCAGCACGCGGCGCACAGTATTGCGGGTAATCACGATCTGGCAAGCCTGGGTCGTATCGATCTCAATGATTTCAACCCCGATGCCAAGACCGCAAATCTCTGGAACGGTGAGCAACTCACACCCGAGCATCGTGCGTTTTTTGATGAGTTGCAGCCAGCAGCGCGCATCGACGAACGCTTTGTTGTCGCGCACGCGAGCCCGCTGGATCCGGTCTGGGAGTATGTGCTGACGCGCGCGCAGGCGATCGAGAATTTTGCTGGTTTTGATGGTCAGGTTTGCTTTATCGGTCACGCGCACATCCCGCTATTCTTCCGGTTGGCTGCCAGTGGCCGCTGTGAAGGGCCGGTCTCGCCACCCGCCGGGCGCGTGCTCACCCTTGAGCCGGGTGTCCGCTATTTGATTAATCCGGGTAGCATCGGCCAGCCGCGCAATCAGGATCCGCGTGCGGCGTGTCTGATCCTCGATACCGATGCCGGAACGGTCACGTTCGAACGCGTCGAATATGATATCGCCGCCACCCAACGCCAGATGCGCGCCGCCGGGCTGCCCGAGACGTTGGCGCTGCGGTTGCAGTACGGGATGTAGCGATGCGTGTGATTACGGGTACTGCCAAAGGACATCGGCTCAAAGCGCCAAAAGGCATGAGCACGCGCCCAATGCTCGACCGCGTCAAAGAGGCCTTGTTCTCGATACTCGACGGCATGCATGCCGTGCGC
Organism: Roseiflexaceae bacterium; assembly: GCA_043752605.1. Classification (GTDB taxonomy): domain Bacteria; phylum Chloroflexota; class Chloroflexia; order Chloroflexales; family Roseiflexaceae; genus JAYUYF01. The sequence continues at coordinate 2,596 of JAYUYF010000338.1, read as the reverse complement.
GGGCGTGTACTTGATCTGTATGCGGGCACCGGCTCACTGGGCATCGAAAGTCTTTCGCGTGGTGCCGAGTGGGCCGATTTTGTCGAACAAAACGCGCACGTCTGCCGGATTATTGCCGAGAACCTCGAACATACGCGTATGCAAGATCGTGCGCGTGTGCATCAGATGCCAGTGGCACGTTATCTGGCAAGCGTTCGTCCGGCGGAGAAATATGCTATTATCACGATGGATCCGCCGTACGCCGATCCGGCGATTGAAGCAATGATCGAAGCCGTTGCGGCGGCCGACCTGCTTGATGATGATGGGATTTTCGTCGTCGGGCACGCGCCACGAGTAGAGCTTGCCGAGACCTACGGCCGGTTTCGCCGCCTGCGCTTTCGTCGTCTGGGCGATTCCTGCTTTTCGCTGTATGAGTCTGGAGCAGAGGGCTAACATGTTCGCACGGCACTGTCGCCGGAGGTCGCGATGACGATCGTCGTCTATCCGGGCAGCTTTGACCCGATCACCAACGGGCATCTTGATATCGTGACGCGCGCCGCAAAGCTGTTCGACACCGTCATTATGGCAGCGTTTGACCGGCCGAATAAGCGGCTGTTGTTTGATGTCGCCGAGCGCGTCGAGTTGATCCGCAGCGCGACGGCGCATCTCCCCAATGTGCGCGCCGATACATACAATACGCTGACGGTTGATTACGTGCGCAGTGTTGGTGCGACGGTAATCGTGCGCGGCCTGCGCGCATCAGCCGATTTCGAGGCCGAGTTTCAACTCGCACAGATCAATCAGGCGCTTGCGCCCGAGATTGATGTGGTGCTCTTTATGGCTGGTCAGCGTTTTACATCGTTTAGTTCGAGCAATGTTCGTGAGATTGCATCGTTGGGCGGTGATGTTGCCTGGCTTGTGCCACCCAATGTAGTCGCGGCGCTGCATCGTGTCTACAAACGCGATGATAGCGAGAGGAGGTGACGTTATCAAAATCGAGCAATTGATCGACCAACTCGAGGAGATTATGGCCGAAGGGCGGCGCGTGCCGTTCAGCGGTCAGTTGCTTGTGGATGAAAGCCGCGTCATCGACATGATCGACCGGTTGCGTGCCGCGACACCGGATGAGATCAAACAGGCGCGCCGCCAGATCAGCGAGCACGAGCAACAACTCGCGCTGGCCGATGCGCGTGTACGCGCCGCGATGGACGAAGGTGGTGTGAGCGCGGCGATCACCACCGAACGCGAGCGGTTACTGAGCCACGCGCTGCGTGAAGCAGATGAGATCCGCGCTGGCGCTGATGACTACGCTCACCAGGTGCTCAGTGAGCTCGAAGCGCGGCTGGCACGTGTCCTGGCCGGTGTGCAGAAGGGTCTGGCCGAGCTTAATCAGCCTTGACAGCAATGCGGAGTATGGCTATACTGTGCCTTTGTGAATAGCGCGGGGGCGCATATGCACAGTAAAAAGCCCGAGACGGATCTGCGTTTCAACGTCGCGCAGTTGCTCCGCGAAGAGGTGGGCGCGCGGCGGAAGTACGAATTTACCGAGCCACGGCTCAAACTCGATGATACGCAGACTCTGCGCGATCTTGTAGGAAAGGTGCGTTTTACACGCACCCCAAGCGGTGTGCTCGCGGCTGTCGAGGGCACGGGTGTCATCGAAACCGAATGTATGCGCTGTCTGAAGCCGGTGGCGACACAGGTTTCGTATCCGTTCCGTGATGAATTTCATTCGCGCATCGACGTGTCGACGGGTGCTGCAATGCCGGTGCCGCTCGAAGACGATCCGTTCTTTATCGATGAGGCACACCTGATCGACCTTGCGGAAGCGATTCGTGAGTATGCGCTGATGGCGCTGCCGATGCGCCCGCTCTGTCAGCCCGACTGTAAAGGGATCTGCGCCACGTGTGGTGTCGATCGCAATACCGAGACGTGTAGCTGCGAAGATGGCCCGACGGACGATCGCTTCGCCGTCCTCAAAACATTATTAACCTGATCTGAAAGGTTGAATCCATCATGGGTGCCGCACCAAAAACCAAAGTATCTCGCCACCGTCGCGGTAATCGCCGCCGCAATCAAGCCCTCAGCGCACCGACGCTCGTGCCCTGCGCCTCGTGCAACAAGCTGATGCGCGCGCATCGGGTGTGCAAAGACTGTGGCATGTATCGCGGCCGTCAGGTCGTCGAGGTAAAACAGTCCGAGGTATAGCACCAGCGGCACCGCCCGGGTGGTTTGATTTCGCAATGGGGTCGCTGGCTGCGGGTGCACCAGCGACCCTGTGTTGTTGAGAGCACAACATGATACCGTACGCTGCGTTTCTGGGGTGGGGTCTGGCCGTCCCTGATCGGGTGGTAACGAATGCCGATCTCGAGCAGCTGGTGGACACATCGGACGAATGGATCACGACGCGCACCGGTATCCGCGAGCGCCGGATCGTCTCGCCAGGTGAGTATACATCGACGCTGGCGACGCGCGCCGCCGAGCGCGCACTTGCCAGTGCGAGAATTGCCATCGGCGATGTCGACATGATCATCCTGGCCACTTGTACTCCCGATCGGCCATTTCCCGCTACGGCCTGTACCGTGCAGGCGAATCTTGGTGCACGCTCTATCCCGGC
>JAYUYF010000337.1:0-10416 GCA_043752605.1 Roseiflexaceae bacterium | reverse complement strand
CGCAGCGGCGATTGGGCACCGCTGGCGCAACCCGGTGTGGCGTACCGCCGATGGGGCCGTGGCGGAATGGTGATTGCCTGTAGAGATGCAAAACCTTGCGTCTTGTGCAGAAGACCGGGTGACCGGGTGACACGGTGAACCTCGATCAGCGCCAACGCTTGGAGGAACCATGGATTTCGAAAGCTACACGCTGACGCTCCTCGACGACCGGCGCATCGTCGAAGGTTCACCGGCGGCGACGCTGCTCGGCGAAGCCGCCGATGTCGACCGCACCATCGAGGCGTGCTGGGGCGAGCAGGCGCAGGCTGTGCTGCTGTACGCGGCGAACCTGCCGGTGGCGTTCTTCGACATCAGCAGTGGCGTGGCCGGCCATATCCTGCAAAAACTGCGCAACTACCGCATCCGCTTCGCGCTGGTTGTGCCGCCGGGCAGCACCAGCACCAGCACCAGTACGCGCTTCGCCGAACTGGTGGCGGATGAGCAGCGTGGGCGCGAGTTTGGCATCTTCGCCGATCGGGCGGCGGCGCTCGCGTGGTTGGCAGCGTAGCTATTGCGCGGGATTTACTTTGGCGGAGTGCTGGGCGCAGAGTGCTTGATCGGCGGTCTGGCACAGGCACGCAGGTGAAGTATAATGCGAGCCAGCAAATAATTGTCGTGAGGAGAACTTAGGACATGACAATTGAAACAATAACCATTCGGGTTGATGCGCGTGCGGCACAGGCGTTCAATGCTGCACCAGAAGCTCAGCGCCAGAAGCTCGAACAACTGTTGAGCCTGCGGTTGCTTGAGGCATCGCAAACAACAGAACCGCTTGAAATCCTCATGCATCGTATCAGCCAGCAAGCATAACGCCGCGGTCTCACGCCCGAAATACTTCGGGATATTCTCAATGACGACCAGTAAATCGTACGTTGTCGACACAAATGTGCTGGTCAGTGCATTGCTGTTTGAAAACTCGACACCCGCTCGTGTTGTATTTCATCTGCTCGCGACCAGCACGATTTTGACTTCGCTTCCAGCCTTGCAGGAACTCGACTCGGTACTTCATCGCAAGAAATTCGATCGGTATGTTACTCTTGATGAACGAATAGCTTTCATCACCACGTTCGCGCTCACCGCTTTTGTTGTCGATATCGCAGTAACTATCAAGGCGTGTCGAGACGCAAAAGATGATAAATTTCTTGAAATCGCGGTGAATGGCGAAGCAGACGTAATCGTAACCGGCACTACATGAGCAGAACACATGTTGCAGGCACCGGGGATGTATGCACATCATTACACGCAAGCGGATCAATGATTTCGCTGCCAAATACCCCGATACCAAATCAGCTCTACAGCATTTGTATCGGCTCGTGAAGAAGGGCAAGTATCGGTCGTTTGCCGAATTACGAGCGGATTTTCCAAGTGCTGATCAAGTTGGTAAACTAACTGTGTTTAACATCGGTGGCAACAAAGCGAGATGAATAGCCGCAATTCACTATAATCGTCAGAAGCTCTATATTCGTGCAGTGCTCACACATCCTGAATATAACCAGGGCAAGTGGAAGGAATAACATATGCTCGTACGTGATGTCCAACAGGTCGAGCGAGTTTGGCCCACGGTAAAGGACGTTGTGTATTATCCGCATACCGAAGCGGAGTACAATCGCCTGGTGAGTTTACTCGACTCCCTGATTGATGAGGTCGGCGAAAACGAAAGCCACCCACTTGCCTCGCTCATGGAGGTTATTGGTGTACTGATCGAGAAATATGAGGACGAACACGTCCCAGAACTCATCTAACCAATATTCACGCCTCCACATACTGAAACACGTCGTCGAGCCGTGCGCCAAACACCTGCGCGATCAGAAAGGCGACTTCGAGCGACGACGAGTACTTATTGGACTCAATCGCGTTGATCGTCTGCCGCGCTGGGCCCACGCGGTCAGCGCACTCACTCAGGCTTCAGACTCCGCAATAGGACATCAGTTTTTGAAATCAAGTATTTTTTACATGGATTTGTGTAAGGCTGCGAGCAACTGCGGGTGCGCCTGTTGCAAATCGAGGATGGCGCGCTGGTAGCCGGCCAGATGTCCTTCGGCGAGCATCGTGCGGTAGACCGCTTCGCCGTGCAGCGCCCGGGTGATCAGGTGGATGCAGAGCGCGTGCAGTCGTCGTTCGACGAGTTCGAGCAATGTGGCATCGGCGGGAATACCGTAGGCGTCGCAAAACAGCTGGAGGCGCGCGGCAGCGCTGGCGAGATCGCCGAGGCCGGGTGCGGTGGGCAGATCATTGTGGTACAGCGGCACAAACCAGTACAACGCGAACGCCACGTCCCACGCGCGCGGCCCGGGCCCGGCGGTGTCGAAATCAATGATTGCATGTGGCAGTTCGCCGACAAAGACCAGATTGTAGGGCGCAAAATCGTTGTGGCAGATCACCTCGTGGCGGGCGGCGTCGGGGGATGGCAGTTGCCAGTGGGCAGCAGGCGGCGCCACAAACCCGGCGCTGGCATCGTGCAACTGCCGCAGGAGCTGTGCGGCAGCGACGACGGCCGCGTCATCCCAGATGTACGGCAAGAAACCGACATCGCCGGGGATGAACGTGAGGATCTCGCGGCCACGATCATCGATACCCAGGAAGCGCGGCGCACCGGCGAAGCCGGTGCGTTCGAGGTGCAGCAACAACTGTTGCACCGTGGTGCTCCACGGGCCACACACCCGGCGCACGGTATCACCCACGCGCACGACGGTGTTGACGTTGCCACCCGTGAGCGGGATTTCGTCGGTCATGCAGTCGCCAGCAGCGCCCGATCCTGGCGCGCGATGCGGCGCACCAGCAACAGCCCGGCGACACCAGCCAGCGCGGCCGCCAGGTACATCCCGGTAAAATCACTGACCTGCAACACTGCCCCCAGCAGCCAGCCGCCCACACCGATGCCGAGATCCATCCCAAGATAGAAGATCGCGACCGCCCGCCCTTGCTCGCCGGGCAAGAGTGTTACGTGTTGCGCCATCAGCGCCGGATGCAGGATGCCGCCCGAAGCGGCGATCAGCGCTGCGGCTGGCACGAGCAGCAGCGCGCCAGCGCCAACTCCGAGCAACACCAGCCCCGCAGTCATCGCCAGAAACCCACCAGCCAGCACATGCACCAGATTCGCGGTGTCGAGCCAGCGGTTGGTGAGCAGCCGCGTGCCGATGATACTGATGCCGTAGGCGCTGTAGAGCAGCCCGGCGCTCACGCCACCGCGGCGCTCGGCGAGCAGTGGCATGAATTGCAGGAATGCGCCAAAGCCGATGCCGAGGAGCAACGCCGCGCTCACCACCAGCCACAACTGTGGTGGAATGACCAGCAGCGTGCGCCATGCGAACGGGCGATCGTTTGGTGTGACCGATGGCAGCCGCCAGGCGAGCACTGTTGCAACCAGCCCGATCGCAGCGGCGAACCAGAATGCCCCCGGCACCGTGAGGATCGGCAACAGCGCATCGATCAGCGCCGGTGTGAGCGTCATCGCCACATTGGCCGCCACACCAAAGATCGCCAACGTGCGCCGCCGCTCGCCAGCCGCAGCAAGCGACGCGACCAGCGCGGTGGCCGCCGTGGTAAACGCGACGTAGCCACCCGCCTGGAGCACGCGCAGGGCGAACAGCAGCGGCACGGCAGTAGCGAGCGTCGTGCCCAGCGTCCCCACCACGAACAGCACCGCACCAAAGAGGAGGACCGGCCGCGAGCCCCAGCGATCGGTGGCCACGCCCGCCAGTGGCCGCCCGATCAGCGAAGCGACGCCAAACGCGCCAAGGATCAGACCAATCTGCCAATCGGGCAGGCCGAGCGCGCTGAGATAGCGCGGCAGCGGCACCAGCAGCGCGTAGAATGCGCCAAAGAACAGCAACGTCGCCGACCAGGTTTGCCAGAAGGTGCGGTTCATGGGCGCTTTATTCGGTCTTGCCCTTGAGCGTCGCGTAGATCGCCATTGCGTGACCGTGGCCAAGACCAAAATCTGCCTTGAGCCAGTTGACGACCGCTGTGGCTTTGACACCTGGTTCGAGCAGACCCTTCTCCTGCGCGAGCGCCCGGAAATCCTCGGGCGTCTTGCCAGTTTTGGCTTTGATGTTGTCGATATAGGTCTGGAATGACATGGGAGACTCCTTTCGCTACCTTTAGAGCAGCAATCCCGAAGCATGCGCCTGCGTCAGCGCCGTCTCGTAGTCGACGCCGACCGGGCGGCGGTTAACAGACCTGACAGGTCTGTTAACCCACATCATCGCCGCGCGCGGATCAGGCCGCTGTCTTTACCGATCAGCATTGTGCCACCCAGCGCGGCAAAGTGCGTGCGGATGTGCGCTTCTAGACTTGCTTTCTCGGCAGCCGCACGATCGAAGACGGTCGACATCGAGAGCACATACTCGACCAGCGTTTCAACCTCGGTCACGATCATGCCGTCGGCGTAATGCGTCACGTCGACGTGCGGAAACACGGCGCGCAGTTCGTCCGGCGCGTGTTCCAGGCAAAAATGCTCGACAATCGCACTGACGAACGGGATGGTCGCATCGTACTCGTGTACCAGATCGACCAACTCGCGCATATGCGCCAGACTATTCGTCGCGGCGTAGAGTGTGCCACCCGGCTTGAGGAGGCGTGCAAGATCGGCAAACACCCGCGCACGATCCTCCGATTCGTTCAGATAGTAGAGCATGTGATTGGCGATTACCGCGTCGAACGTCGCTTCCGCATACGATAGCCGCGCAACATCGGCGACCTCGTAGGCCGCGATCGCGGCGATGCCAACGGTGTTCTGTTGCGTTTTCGCGAGCATCCCCGGCGAAAAATCGCTGAGCGTGACGCGCCAGGTCGGCGGGATCCGCTCGCGGTTTTCGTACCAGAGCCGACCGATCCCGCAGCCAACTTCGAGGATCTGCGCATCATCGGGCAGCACAATCTGGTCGAACACCCAGCGGTGCCAGCCGTAGCTATTGGTGCTGAAGCGCTCGTGTAACCCGACGCGTGCTTCCAGGTTTGCTGCGCCCTTGTATTGCTGCGTCAACGTGTCCTGCGACATAGGTGCTGCGGGCATTGGATGTGCCTTTCGCGATCGAGACCGGTTGCGTTCGCGGCTATTGTACCATCGCGGATCGACGTAATCAATGGCGTGGGCGGGAGCCGCGTTGCGACGGCGGGCGCGGCGCGGCGGGTCGGCGCATCACGATGCGCCGGTACGGTGGCGGGTGATGGTGCGGGCGGCGGGCGGATTGCGGACGGATGCGGCGGCGGGCGGACGGATGCGGCGGGCGGATGTGGCGGGCGGACGCGGCGGCGGGCGGATGTGGCGGACGGACGGACGCGGCGGCGGGCGGACGGACGGACGGACGCAGCATGCTGCGTCCCTACAGTTCCCACACCGCCCGGCCAAATCATTGCCGCACACCGCAATCTGCGCTACAATGCCGCGCATGACACGCACACTGGTTTGCTTTGGCGACAGCTACACCGAGGGCCGCATCGGTGCCTCGTACGTCGAATTGCTGCGCGCGGCGCTCGGCCCGGAGGTCCACATCGTCAACGCCGGGGTCGATGGCGACACGACACTCAACCTCGCGCGCCGCATCGACCGTGATGTCCTGCCGCACCACCCCGATGTGCTGCTGCTGCTGGTCGGTGCAAATGATCTGGCGAGCGCATACGGCGGCATCGTGCAGAAGCTCTATTACCGCACGCTCAAACGGCTGCCATTTGGTCTGCCACCCGCGCGCTATGCGGCCGCGTACCGGCTGCTGCTCGATGCACTGCGGGCAAAGCTGGCGATCCCGATCGTGCTCTGTACGCCCTCGGCGTTTGGCGAGACGCTCGATGCGCCGCAACAGCTGATGCTCGATCGCTACGCCGAGATCGTGCGCGCGTTTGGCCGCGAGTACGGCATGCAGGTGATCGATCTGCGCGATGCGTTTCGCCGCCGGATCGCCGCGCTCGAACGCCGCGACGACGATCCATACTACATTTTGCGCACCGTCAGCGATACTGTGCTGGTGCGGCGCGGCTGGGCGACCTACGAAGACCTCGCCGCGCGGCGCGGCTGGCGGCTGCTGGTCGACGGCGCGCATCTCTCGCAGGCCGGTGCCGAGCTGACCACCGCCACGATGCTACCGACGCTGCGTGAGGTGTTGCGCTGAACGCGCTGCGCGAGTTGCGCCTCGCCGCCCGCGAGCCTGACGAACAGGCGACCCGGGCGCGCTTCCCGTTCAGCGTCCCCGCCATTCGCGCGCTGGCGGGCGAGACGTTATGCTTCGATGCACCGGTTACGTTCTTTGTGGGCGAAAATGGCAGCGGCAAGAGCACGCTGCTTGAAGCGCTGGCGTGTGCGGCGCGTTGTAGCACGGTCGGCAGCAACGAAAGCGACGCCGACACGACGCTCGATGCCGTGCGCCAGCTCGCCAGCCACCTGCGGCTCTCGTGGGCAAAGCGCAATCATCGCGGATTCTTTTTGCGCTCGGAAGACTTTTTCGGCTTTGTGAAGCGGATCCGCAGCATGCGTGAGGGTCTGGAAGCCGATCTGGCCCGCGTCGACGTGGATCTCGCCCACGCCTCGGAGTACGCGCGCACGCTTGCGAAGGGGCCGTACCATAAGGAACTCGGCGAGCTGCGGCGGCGCTACGGCGAAGATCTCGATCACGCATCGCACGGCGAGAGCTTCTTCACGCTGTTTCGCGCGCGATTTGTGCCGGGCGGGTTGTATCTGATGGACGAGCCCGAAGCGCCGCTCTCACCACTTCGCCGCATCGCACTGATCGGCATGTTGCGCAAACTGGTCGAACAACACGGCGCACAGTTTATCATCGCCACCCATTGCCCGATGCTTATGGCGTACCCAGGCGCGCAGATCATCTTATTTGAAGCGGGTCGGCTCCAACAGACGAGCTACACAGATCTCGAATACGTCCAGCTCACACGCGATTTCCTCGCCGCACCCGATCGCTTTTTGCGCAAGTTGTGAGGATCCGCCCAATGCTGCTCAGCCAATTGCTCACCGGTCTACCCTGTACACGCACAACCACAGGCGATGCGCCGATCAGCAGCGTGGTCTACGATTCACGGCGCGTCACGCCCGGCGCGTTGTTTGTGGCGTATCGTGGCTTCCACAGCGATGGGCATCGGTATATCACGCAGGCGGTGGCGCGCGGCGCAACGGCCGTGATCTACGAAGATGCCAGCTACGACGGGCAGATCGCCGCGCCCGCCGCACGGGTGCCCAACGCACGGGTGGCCCTGGCACCACTGGCTGCGCGGCTGCTTGGCTACCCCGGCCACCAGCTGCGGGTGGTGGGCATCACTGGCACCGATGGCAAGACCACCACCACCGCGCTCACCGCCGCCGCGCTCGATGCCGCCGGGCGCAGCAGCGGGTTTGCCACGACCGTGGATTTCAAGGTCGGCCCACGGCGCTGGAGCAACGACACGCGCCAGAGCACGCCCGAAGCCCCCGAGGTGCAGGCGCTGCTGGCCGACATGCGTGCGGCGGGCTGTAGCCACGCGGTGCTGGAAGCCACCTCGCACGCGCTGGCGGCGAGCTGGGGGCGGCTGGTCGGTTGTGGCTTTGACGTCGCGGTGCTGACGAATGTGACGCACGAACATCTCGATTTCCACGGCAGCGTCGCGCAGTATCGGCGTGACAAAGCCGAGCTGTTTGCGCTGCTGGGCGAAACCCGCAGCGGGGCGATCAAGCAGCGTAAACTCGCGATCGTCAATGCCGACGACCCGCACCACCAGCAGTTTCTCGCCGCCGCACCTGCGTACGCCGAACGGCTGACGTATGCGATCCACGCACCTGCCGATGTTCGCGCCGCCGAGATCATTGAAGACGCGCGCGGTTTGCGCTTTGTGGCGCATACACCCTGGGGCACGCAGGCATTGCAGCTCCGGCTGGCGGGCAGCTTCAACGTCTCCAACGCACTCGCCGCGCTGACGGTAGCCTGCGCCGAAGGGGTTCCGCTCGCCGCCGCGTGCGCCGCGCTGGCGGCGGTACCAGGCGTGGCCGGCCGTATGCAGCGGATCGACGCCGGGCAGCCATTTGCGGTGATCGTTGATTACGCCCACACGCCCGAATCGTTTGCCAAAGTCTTTGGCGTGATGCGCGCTGCGACGGCGGGGCGTATGATCGCGGTGTTTGGCAGCGCCGGCGAGCGCGACCGCGCCAAGCGCGCCTTGCAGGGGGCCACGGCGGCGCGCCACTGCGCGCTGGTGATCATCACCGATGAGGATCCGCGCCACGAGGATCGTCACGCGATCATCGCGCAGGTCGCCGCTGGCGCCGCAGCAGCCAGCGCCGCCGCGGGCGGCACCTGTACCGTGGAGCAGATCCCTGATCGCGTCGCGGCTATCCGCGCCGCACTGGCGGCGGCCCGCCCGGGCGACACAGTATTGTTGCTTGGCAAGGGCCACGAAGGGTGTATTATTTATGGCGACACGCGCGTACCGTGGGACGAGGCCGCCGCTGCGCGCGCGGCGCTCGCCGATCTCGGCTACACCACAGTAGCAACTTAGGCAGGAGATTTCTACATGGCCGCTTTTCGTGTGGCGGGGCGCGCCTTCCGCGACCTGTTCGATGAACTCTTCGCGTTGATCGCGGGCAACGTGATCTGGGCGATCCTGACGTTGCCGCTGCTCGTCTTTGCGATCGGGCTCGCCACCACCGGTGCCATTTTTCCCGCCGCGCTGCTGGCGCTGCTGGCGGTGATCCCCGCCGCGCCTGCGAGCGTGGGCCTGACGCTGATGGGCCAACAAGCCTACGAAGGCATGGCGGTGCGCTGGCACACGATCTTCCGCGGGTTCCGCGAGTATGCCACCTGGGCATGGCGCGTGTACGGCATCTGGGCGGGTGTGCTACTGGTGTTGCTGGTAAGCCTGGCGTTTTACCGCGATCTCGCCGGGCTATTCGGCGTCGTGCTCACCACGCTGGTGCTCTACGCGATCGCGATCTGGTGCATCCAGCTCATCTACCTCGGGCCACTGATGATCCTGCAAGAGAAGCGCAACCTGCGCCAGTTGTACCGCAACAGCTTTGTGCTGACCTTCTCGCGTCCGCTCTTTACGCTGATCACCGCATTTTTGATGCTGATTATCGTCACCTTGTCGATCATCGCCAATCTGTTGCCGTTGATCATCGTCAGCGGTGGCTTACTGGCGACGTGGAGCTTCCGCGCCGTCGCCAAACTTGTGCTCGATGACGAAGCACGCCAGAACCCGGACGGCGAGGAGGATACGCCGCCACCCGCCGAACCCGGCCGCCGTGGCCAGGTGCGCCCGCGATGACATACGGGGGTTGCTGCGCCCTGCTCGCGGCGCAGCAAGCTACGCGGCTCCCCGCTCCGTGCCGGTTGCGCCAGCGATCAGACCGTGGCGATTGCCAGGCTTTGGCAGCAAAAACCGATCGGCGTCGCTGTTGGCGATCAGTCAGGCTTGCGTATCAGACCGCTTACCAGCGCCATACTCAAAAAAATCAGCAGTATTCCGGGCAACTGCGCCACGCTCAACGGCTCCTGCAAAAACAGCGCACCCCAGACGATGCCGAAGACCGGGATCAGAAATGTCACACTCGTCGTCCCAACCGCACCGATCCGCGTAATCAGGGTAAAATAGATCAGATACGCCACCGCAGTACAAATCACTGCGAGCACGAGCAGCGCAAGCACCGCGCCCGCATCAGGCACGCCGCGTGGTGGTGCAACCGCAGTGGCGGGCAGCAGCAGCACCCCGGCCGCAAATAGCTGCCGGAACGACAGTTCGGCCGGCGCTACACCCGCAAACCGTTGGCGCGCAAACACACTGCCCACACCGTAACACGCTGCCGCCACGAGCGAACACGCGGCGCCGGCGAGCAAGGCCGGGGTAATTGGCAACGGCCCGGCACCCACCACGATCGCCACCCCCGCGATGCCGACCGGCAACCCAAGCAGCACCGCCGCACCGGGGCGCTTGCGTAACCAGATCGCGCTTGCAATGGCACTGAATACTGGTGTCGTCGCATTCAGCACCGCAGCCAGCGAGGCAGTGATACTCAGCGTCGCAATCGCGATCAGCAAGAATGGCACGGCGGCGTTGACCGCGCCCAGCGCCAGATCCGCGCGCCACATCGCTGCCAGCCGCAGCCGCCCACCCCGCGCACGCAGCACGATCCAGAGCAGCGCACTGGCGATCAGCACGCGCGCGGCCATCAGCCCGGCCGGGCCAAACACTGGCGATGCCACACGAATAAAGAGATACGATGCGCCCCACATCGCCGCCAGACCTACCAGCATTGCCAGATCGCGTGGTTTCATCACTACCTCTGTAGTCGCACCCACCGTGGTCGCCCGTGGCGGCAGGGGCAGGGCCGTGCCATCCCCCCGTCGCGCGCCGTGCCATCCCCCCGTCGCGCGCCGTGCCATCCCCCCGTCGCGCGCCGTG
>JAYUYF010000336.1:0-10420 GCA_043752605.1 Roseiflexaceae bacterium | reverse complement strand
GTGCCGCTGGCGATCAGGTCACGATAATCGGTAAAAATCTGGACATCGACATCGTCCTGAAAATCGCTCAGATATGTGTGGGGTGCTGCAAGCGGGTCGCCGGTGATCGGATCCAGCACGGGTGGGCGCGGCGGTGGCCCCACACCACGGGTGCGGAACATCAGCGCATCATCGGCGTTGCGGGCACACAGCGCGGTGATGCGGAAATTGTCGACGCCCAGCTCACGCAGCCGGGCATAGCCCTGCAAGTGGGCATTCAAAATACGGCCACAGCCGACGATGCCGATTCGGATCATTGCAGCATCGCCACAGGCAGCGGTAGCGAGACGTAGCGCTCCTCTGCGGCGGCGAGCAAGCCGGCGGCGAGTACCTCTTGCGTCATCAACCCGACTTCGCCGCCGCACAATCCTTCGATCGGCGTGCCGCTGCGCAGATGGTGCAGGAAAAACTCGGTGGCATTGCGCATGTGGGCTGCGGGCGGTGGCACTGCCAGCGATGCGCCACTTGGCATCTCATCGTTGGCCAGCCACACCTCGCGGCCATCGTTGCGTACTGCCAGCGTGCCTTTGGTGCCATAAATCATCGGCTCGTAGCTCGTCATGTGGCCGACCTGCGTCCACGAAGCGGTGCTGGTGCTCAACCCACGTGGATGCTGCATCACCAGCACGGCATTATCGTCTGCTGCCAGATCGCTTTTGAACAAACGGCTGGTCATTGCCGAAACGCGTGACGGCATGCCGAGCAGGTGGCAGGTGAGCGCCGCGCCGTAGCAGCAGTAGTCCATGTATGCGCCGGCTCCGTTCAGCTGCGGATCATATAGCCACTCGACAAAATAGGGCGAGCAGCCAAGCTCGCGCGGCCCAATGTGTGCGGCGCGATAATTGACCTGCCAGACCTGGCCGATCCGGCCCTCGGCCACCAGATTGAGTGCGTGTTGCACACCCGGCCACCAGGCGATCGGCCAGTTGCACATCAGCTGGACGCCCGCGCGTCGTACCGCGCCGACCATGCGCGCGGCATCGGCGTATGTGGCCGCGAGCGGCTTCTCCGTCATGACGTGCAGCCCCTGCGATGCGGCACGCGCTGCGAGCTCGGCCCCGTGCAGGTTATCCGCAAAAATATAGACCGCATCGAGCTCGGTACGCTCGAACAGCTCGTCATAATCGGCAAATACCGCATCAACCGCAAACTGACCACGCAATTGATCGCGCAATTCGGGGTACGGATCGGCCGCAGCAGTGATCTCGCCGTGCTCGCTATGCACCAGTTCCTGCAGATTTGACCAGACGTGGTCGTGCGATAGCCCCAGCACTCCAATGCGCAGTTTCTCCGCCATTGTCGGTTGCTCCTTCACACATGCGTCCTTCGCTCAATGGTATCATACACCGAACAGCATTCTACGCAACTCAAGGATCGTATGCAGCTTATTGACCTGATCGCGCTCTTCATCATCAGTATCACCACGCTCGCTGGAGCCCACTGGGGTGCCCTGCGGCAGGTGATCGCACTGGCCGCCACATTGCTGGCGATCATCATTGCGGGTAGATATACGCTCCTGGTAGATGATGCGTTGAGTTCATTCGTGACCGACATCTCAACCTCGGCGCTGCTCGGCTATCTACTGCCGCTGCTCGGCATCGCGGCGGCGGGCGGCTTGCTGGCCTCGGCGATCCACCGTTTTGCCGGGCTGCGGCTGGCAACGCGGATTGATCTGCCGCTGGGCGGATTGCTTGGCGCAGCCGAGGGCAGTGTCTTTGTGATCGGCCTGCTCTACGGGCTGGCACGGTTCCCGCTGCCCGCATATCCTACGCTTGGCAGCAGCGCGGTCGGCCGGATGCTGCGCCTGGCCGGGTACCCGTTGGCGCAGTTGTTGCCCGAGACATTCCGCTTTGCTGCCCAGCAAGTTTTTGGCTAAATGCAACAATTATGCAGCACGCCACGTTTCTATTTACATGTATCGTTTATTCTGCTAGAATCATACGACGACTACGTGATAGGAGGCTACTCTGACGGACGAACTGGTGGCTGATGCGCTCAGCCTCGCGCGACGGGCGGTTGAGCTTGTCGATGATAGACAGGCGAGCGACATTGTGCTGCTCGACCTGCGTAAGCTGAATACTATTGCGGATTTTTTTGTTGTGTGCTCGGGTGAAAGCGATCGGCAGCTGAAAGCCATGCTCGAAGCCGTCGACGCGGGCATCGAAGCTGAATTTGGCCGCAATGCTCGTGTCGAGGGTGTGGCTTCGACGGGATGGATCCTGCTCGACTACGGCGATGTTGTCGTGCATGTGTTCTCGTCGGTGCAGCGCGAATATTACCGCCTCGAGCGGCTCTGGAGCAAGGCTACTCCTCTCGTTGTTGTCCAGTGAGGTCTCCATGGAACACGCAAAGCAGACAGATTACCTGTTCTTCGCGCTGGGCGCAGCACTCGGCAGCGCGCTCGGGATCATACTCGGGTCGCTGATTACCTTCTGGATCGGCGAAGAGACGCTGCGTGCGGTGCAACGCAATGTTCGGCGGATCACCGGCAGCGATGAGCGCCCGAACTTCGAGATGCTGCTCCAGTAAGGTGGCGTGCGGTCACCGGTTGGTGGCCGCGTAACCGCCACGCGAGACATTGGCGCGCGTCAGCGGGCTTCTGCCCAGTCGCTGCCACCATCAGCCCAGTGTTCGCGCTTCCAGATGGGTGCGCGCTCTTTGATTGTGTCCATCACCCACTCGCCCGCTGCAAACGCCGCGCGGCGATGTGCCGCTGCCACTACTACCAGCACGGCCGTCTCGCCGATCGCCAGCCGCCCGATGCGGTGGTGGATGGCCACCGCACCGCACCCAAACTGTGCGCGGGCGGCACTCGCGATCTCGGCGAGCACCGGGATGGCCAGATCGGCGTAGGCCTCGTAGACCAGATACTCGGTGGCACGGCCGCCAAAATTGTCGCGCACAATCCCCGCAAACGTCACCAGTGCGCCCGCCGCCGGCGTCTGCACCAGCGCCACGAGCGTGGCCGGGTCGAGCGGCGCATCGGTGATCGCAAACAGCCCGCTGCCGCCGCTGACGGGGGGGATACACGCCAGTTCATCGCCATCATTGAGCACGGTATCACCAGCAGCGTACGTACGGTTGACGGCAAACAGCACGCGGCCGCTGTAGGGTGCGAGGCCGGGGTAGCGCACCACCAGCAGCTCCCAGACGCCCTGAACCGTCGTGCCATCGGCGTATGCGAGCCGTTCTTCGGTATGCCCGGTAATATCGCGATGACCGGCAAAATAGCGGATGGTGAGTTGCACGGCGACCTCGTTTAAAAGAGAAACGGGATGAAACGATGACGCACGCGCGCGGCATATGCCTGGTACGCCGGATCGCGCAGCAAAAACTGCTCCTCGACCACTGCGCGCAGATACTGCAAGGTGACGGTCACCACGATCAGGATGACATTGGCGACCGAGATGTTGCCGAGCAAGAAGCCGATGTGGCCAATGAGATAGCTGCCGTACAATGGATGACGCACGAAGCGGTACATCCCAGCAGTGCGGACGCCGCGATTGGCCGCCACAATACCAAAGCTGCGCCCCAGGCTCCAGGTGGCCAGCACCGCCAGCGCCACACCCAGCGTCTGCACGGCCACGCCGACCGGCAACAACGCCGGGTGGATGGGCGCGGCGCTGCGCAGCAACAACGGTGCAGCTGTGCCCGCCAGTGCGAGCACCCAGTCGCGGATGGCATTGCTGCCCGCGATTGGACGGCGGCGGGTGATCGCGAGCACAACGATCAGCAATTCCTGGATCGCCAGCAACAGCAGCGACAGATCGCCGCGCGCCAGGAAGCCGTTGACCGCGCCGATCGCCAGAAACAAAAACAGCAGGGCGATCAGCGCGTTGCCAGCGATGTTGAGCGCGTTGCTGCGCGCTGTGGTTGGTTGCGGAGTTGGTGTCATGATTTGTGTCTCGTTTGGATTCTGCAGGCGCGCAGCACACTGCGCGCCTACGGTTTGCGCACCGGCACGTCGTGTTCGGCCAGATACTGCTTGACATCGGCGATCGTATATTCGCCAAAATGAAAGATCGACGCCGCCAGCACCGCGTCGGCGTGTCCATCGACCAGCCCGGCCAGCATGTGGGCCGGCGAACCGACGCCGCCCGAGGCGATCACCGGCACGGGCGAGATCGCGGCCACCGCGCGCAGCAGTTCGGTATCGTAGCCCGTGCGCGTACCATCAGCGTCCATACTGTTGATACACAGCTCGCCCGCACCAAGTTCGGTGCCACGCCGCGCCCATTCGACGGCATCGATCCCGGTCGAGCGCGCATCGCCACCGGTATGGGTGAAGACCTCCCAGCGCGGCGCGCCGTCGTTGCCGGGCACACGGCGCGCATCGATCGAAAGCATAATGCACTGGCTGCCAAAGCGCCGCGCCCCCTCTTCGATCAGTTCGGGGCGTAGCACCGCAGCCGTGTTGATCGAGACTTTGTCCGCTCCGGCGCGTAGCATACGATACATGTCCTCGGTGCTACGGATGCCGCCGCCCACCGTAAGCGGGATGAACACCTGTGCGGCGGTGCGCTCGACGACATCGACCATAATGCTGCGATCATCGCTGCTGGCGGTGATATCGTAGAACACAAGCTCATCTGCACCTGCGGCGTCATAGGCGGCGGCGAGCGCCACCGGGTCGCCGGCATCGCGGTGGTTCAGGAATGCGACACCCTTGACCACCCGGCCAGCCTTGACATCGAGACAGGGGATAATCCGTCGTTTGAGCATACTTACTCCTGCGGCGCGCGGCCGTGCTCAACCTGCTCAGCGCGCAATGCTTCGACATACCCGTGTAATGCGGTCGTCATCACATTGGCGAGTTTGAGATCGTGCTGATCAAGATCGTTGAGATGTGCGCTGTGTAGCTGGCGGGTCTCTTCGATCTGCAGCTGTGCGCGGGTGATCCGCTGTTCGAGCTCGCGTACCCAGCTATCGGTGCGTTCGATCCACGCTGAAGTCTGCCGCAAATGGACATCATCGACATCTTCGAGTGTGCGATATTTATCATCCTGCTGGCGGCGGATCTCCTCGACGCGCTCCTGGTTCATCAGGAAGCGCTCGGTCGAGATTCGCTCGACGCGCTTGATCTCGCCGTCGCTGATCTCGATCCGCGCCGCGACGGCCGTGATCTGCGGCGGAATGAGTTCGATAAAATCATCGACGGTCTGCCGAATATCTTCGATGCGCTCGATCCGGCCGACCTGTGCTTCGATCAACGGCCGCAAATCAGACGTCATCTGTTGACTCTCGACGACCTGGCGGCGCATATTCTGTTTTTCGACCTGTAAATCCTCGTGTACCTTGCGCACTTCGCTGCGCACGGTCTCATCGATCTCGTACAGCTCGCTGATCCGTGCGGCAAGCGCCCGATGCCGCTCGTCGCCGTCGCGCAATTGCGATTGCCAGCCCGCCACGCGCTGGTCGAGATCCTCGATTCGCACCATAATACCTGAGCCAGCATCGCGATCCTGGCGGCGCGCCTCGCCGAGCTGCTGGATCTGCGATTGCATCTCGCGGATCGGGCGCGTACCCTCATCGATCTTGACCATCGCACCCGACACCTCGCGGCGCAGTCCGGCGATATCGCGCCGGTAGGTGTCGAGCGTGAGCGCAATTTCCTGACGGTAGCGCTCAAACAGCCCTTCAACCTGCGTCACACCACCCTCAGTGCGCCGTACCTGCTCGATCACGACATTGTATTTGCTGGCCTGCTCCTTGAGCAAGCGGCGCAGGTCATCGACCTGGCTCTGCAGATAGAGCAATTGCGATTGTTCGGCTGCGCGGTTGCGCTCGTCCTCATATTTTTCGCTGACCTGCGAACGCGGTGGTGTCATGAGTGCTGCTCCTGCGTAGATGAATCGTTGGCGAGCGCGCGCAGTGCCGTATCAAGCGTGAAGCGCCCATCGTAGAGCGCACGCCCGATAATGACCGCTTCGACGCCAGTCGGCAGCAGGTCGCGCAGATGCGCAATACTGCCCACGCCGCCCGAGGCGATGATCGCCGGCCCACCGGGCTGCACCAGCGCAGCGGTGGCGGCATAATTTGGCGCGGTCATCGTCCCGTCGCGCGCGATGTCGGTGTAAATAAACCGGCGTACGCCGCGTGCACCAAGATCGGCGACAAGATCGCTGGCGCGCACCGCCGATGCTTCGAGCCAGCCCGCCGTGGCCACCAGGCCATCGCGGGCATCGACGCCGACGATGATCTGCTCGCCGTACTGTGCGGCGAGCTGCGCCACCAGCGCGGGCTCCTGCACGGCGGCGGTGCCAAGAATGACGCGCGCGACGCCCAGTTCGAGCAACTGTGCCACCGTCGCGGCATCGCGCACGCCGCCGCCGACCTGTACCGGGATCGTACACGCGGCGACAATCGCGGCGATGATCGGCAGATTGACCGGCCGCCCGGCGCGCGCACCATCGAGATCGACGACGTGGATGCGTGTGGCACCCTGCGCTACCCAGCGGCGCGCCGCATCGAGCGGGTCAGCATCATACAGCGTCGTCTGCGCAAAATCGCCCTGGTGCAGGCGCACCGCGCGGCCGCCATTGATATCGATCGCGGGAATGAGTTCGATCATCGTGCTGCCACCGTACCAGCTGCCGCACCCGTGGCTGTGCTCGCCCACGCGACGATATTGCGCAACAGGCGCAGGCCGTGCCGCCCGCTCTTCTCGGGGTGAAACTGCACCGCGACAATCTGGCCGTGCTGCACGACGGCCGGGAACGTGACACCATATGTGGTGGTGCCAAGCACCATCGCCGGGTCGGTCAGATCGCAGTAATATGAATGGACAAAGTAAAAATCGCTGCCGTCTGGGATACCGACAAACAGCGGGCTCGCTGCTGCCGTTGGTGTGCGATACACCTGGTTCCAGCCGATCTGCGGCACCTTCTCGCTGTCTGGCAGGCGGCGCACGGTACCGGGTAGCAGATCGAGGCAATCGTGCTGGCCAAATTCTTCGCTCGTGGTGCAGAGCACCTGCATGCCAACGCAGATACCGACAAACGGCGCACCGTGCGCCACCGCCGTGTGGATCGCTTCATCCATGCCAGTGCGTTGCAGCGTCACCATCGTATCACGCGTGGCACCCACGCCCGGCAGCACCACGATCGCCGCACGCGCGATCCGGTCTGGGTCGCTCGTGACCTCGATCTGTGCGCCGACGCTGCGCAGCGCACGCACCGCGTTTGGTAGATTACCTGCACCGTAATCGATTACGGCGATAGGAGCCTGAGCGCTCATAGATCCTCCAGCAGTGGATGCGTGCGCGCGATCCGCGCCACCAGTTCGGTGATATCCGGCTCGCGGTAGGGTGCTGATCCGAGTGGGTCTTCGCCCACATCTTGCCCAAGCAGCACGCGCAGCGCGGCGATCACACACGCTGCCAGCGCATCGAGGTTGTAGCCACCTTCGAGACACAATACCAGCTTGCCGCCGCACAGTTCGGTCGCCAGTGCGTGCAGCCGCGTGATCAGCGCGGCGTAGCCCGCCACCGATAACGTCAGCGGCCCGAGTGGATCGGCCCAGTGGCCATCAAACCCAGCCGAAACCAGGATGATATCGGGGGCAAACCGCCGCAACGCGGGCGCAAACAGCGCGTCTAACACGCGCAGCGCGCCGGTATCGCCCGTGCCGGCTGGCAGCGGCGCGTTGAGCGTTGTACCACGCCCGGCACCCGATCCTATTTCACCCGTGCCGCCGGTGCCGGGATAAAAGCGTGAGCCGTAGCCGTGCAGCGAGCAAAACAGCACGTACGGGTCACTGTAAAAGCAATCCTGGCTACCATTGCCGTGATGTACATCGATGTCGACGATCGCCACCCGCGCAGCACCCAGTTCGCGGCGCGCATGTTGCGCCGCAACCGCGATACTGTTGAAGAGACAAAACCCCATCGATTGGGTGGGCGTGGCGTGATGACCTGGCGGGCGCATCAGCGCAAAGGCGTTGGCCACGTCGCCGCGCCAGACCGCCGCCGTGGCCTGGATCGCACAACCGGCCGCCATGCGCGCCGCATCCCACGAGCCGACGGTCGTGTACGTATCGCCATCGATCCGCGTGCCGGGCACCATACTCGCCTGGCGCACGCGCGTGACCATTGTGGCGCTGTGGACGGCCAGCAACTGCTCCTCAGTGGCCAGCAGTGGTGCGAGTTCGCGCAGCGCCGGGCGCAGACCGGATGCGTCGAGTGCCGCAATCACTGCGCTGAGCCGTGCCGCGTGCTCGGGGTGACCGGCCGCATCGTGCGCGGCGTGCAACTGGCTGATCACAATCCCGGTTGACATGCGCATTGCTCCCGCAGAGACGAATGTACGCATTATACCATCTGGTGTCGTGCGTGAGGTATGCTACCCGCATCCTGCCGCTCGGGTAGCGTTCACCATGCGCCGCGCATTGTTGTGGTCGTCTACGACCCTGATCGTTGTCTTCATGATGCATCGCACGTCTGCGCGGCGCGGTGCAGCACAGTACGGTGCAGCTCTACCCAGATGCTGCACACGCTACTGCGGTTCTCCAACTGGTTGCCCCAGTAGGCACTTGCGCTCCCCGTTCCCCGCTCTGGAGTGTGGGGTGAGGTCAAAACGGCGCAACCGTTGTCGGTTTTGCGCTAGGCCAGCTTGGCATCAGCGAGATATTCCGCCAGAAACGCCAGTGTGCGCTCCCACGCGAGCCCCGCCGCAGATGCGTTGTACTCCGGGCGGCCCGGCTCCATGAACCAGTGCGCCACATCATCATAGGCGTAGAACGTCGCCGCGCGACCCGCCGCGCGCAGCGCATCGGCGAGCGCCACGATGCCCTCCTCGGGTTCCCAGGTATCGCCCGTGGCAAAGTGGAGCTGATAGGCCGCGCGCGCGGCAGCAAAATCGCCCTCACCGTTGCCGTAGAACCCGACCACCGCACCGATCCGCTTGTGCAAGCCGCTCAGATACAGCGCCCACGCGGCACCCATCGAGTAGCCAATCATCCCGATCGGGCCGGGTTGCACCGCAGGGTGCTCCACCAATTCCGCGAGCGCAGCGCTCACCGCGCCAAACAGCGCGGCATCGTCGCGCGCGGTCAGCAGCTCTTCGGCTTCATCGATGTCGCGCGCTACCACGCCACCCCACAGGTCGGGCGCGAGCACGACGTAGCCCGCCTCCGCCAGCCGGTCGGCCATCACACGAAAATCATCGTTGAGCCCCCACCAGGCGTGGCAGAGCACAATACCCGGCCCGCTGCCGCCCGGCGGTAGCGCGGTGTAGCCATTGGCGATTGGGGTTTCTGGCATCATCGGCGGCTCCTTTTGTCCATAAGAGTATGAGTATCATAGGACATGTGTTCGCCAAAATCAAGCAGGGACGCAGCATGCTGCGTCCGTACGCGCCCCTCGCCCCTGCCTGTGTGCAGCATGCTGCGCCCCTGGCCCGCGCCATCGTGGTATCATCACGTCACGACGATCCAGCAAGAAGGAGCCATCGATGACGATCCACAGTCCCCGCACCACCGATCTGCTTGCGCAGCGCGCCGCCCTGATCCCGCGCGGCATTGGCGGCACGCACCCGATCATTGCCGATCGTGCGGCCGGCGCGCGTTTGTGGGATATCGATGGCAATGAGTATATCGATTTTGCCGGTGGTATCGGCGTGCTCAACATTGGCAATGCGCACCCGCGCGTGGTGGCCGCTGTGGCTGCACAGCTCGAACGGTTCACGCATACGTGCTTTCAAGTGACGATGTACGAGCCGTATTTGCAGCTCGCCGCGCGGCTCAATGCGCTGATGCCGGGTGATTTTGCTAAAAAAAGTGCGTTCTTCACCACCGGCGTCGAGGCGACCGAGAACGCCGTCAAGATTGCGCGCGCCGCCACCGGTCGCCCGGCGATCATCGCCTTCGCCAATAGCTTCCACGGCCGCACGCTGCTGGGCATGACACTGACTGGCAAGGCGAAACCATACAAGCAGAACTTTGGCCCGTTTGCGCCCGAGATCTATCACGCGCCGTTCCCCTACGAATACCGCGGCTGGAGCGTCGATCGCGCGCTCGCCGGTTTGCACGAGCTCTTTGAGACCATAGTTGCGCCCGAGCGCGTGGCGGCGGTGATTATCGAGCCGGTGCAGGGCGAGGGTGGCTTCATCCCGGCACCCGCCAGCTTCCTGCGCGAGTTACGCGCGATCACGGCCAAACACGGCATTTTGCTGATCGACGACGAGATCCAGACCGGTTTTGGCCGCACCGCCAAACTGTTTGCGATCGAACACAGCGGTGTGGTACCCGATATGCTGGCGGTGGCCAAGAGTCTGGCGGGCGGGCTGCCGCTCTCGGGCGTGGTTGGCCGAGCCGAAGTAATGGACGGGCCGCTGCCGGGCGGCCTCGGTGGCACCTACGCGGGCAACCCGCTCTCGTGCGTGGC
>JAYUYF010000335.1:0-1627 GCA_043752605.1 Roseiflexaceae bacterium | reverse complement strand
GGTGGGTGCCACGTTGCCGGTCGATACCGCGACAGAAGGTCGCTGGGGCGCGCTCACCGATCCGTGGGGCGAGTTTGCTGGCTCCGGCAACGCGCTATACGAGTGGCGCACGCCAACCGGCTACCCCGACAAATTAAACTACTGGTTTGTGCCAAACAGCCTGCTGCGGCGTTGGAATCACATGTACCGTATGACCCAGAGCTGGGGGGGCGGTGTCCAGACCAATCTACCGAGCCAGACCAACTTTGGCCAGAGCGTGACACAGATCGTCGACGCCTGGATCGCACAGTTGTTTGGCTATGCGGTTTCGGATCAGACACACCAGGTGCTGATCGATTTCATGCGCCGCAACACGGGCGATGCGACGCTCCCGCCATTTCCGGGCGAAGGCGAATGGTTTGGCAACCCAACGCAACGCCAGGAGATCCTGAACGACCGATTGAACGCGATGGTGTGGCTGCTGGCGATGTCGCCCGAATATCAGGTGCAATAGCGCCAGAAGGAGCTTCTCTATGAGCGTTTCTCGACGCGAATTTCTGACGGGTTGTAGCGCCGGTATCGCCGCGATGGCGGGTGGCCGGGTAGGTAACATGGTGTTTGCCGAAGACCAGAGCGCCAGCGGCCACGCATCAACCCTGGCTGGTACCGACCATGTGTTTGTGATGGTCTTCCTGCGCGGTGGTATGGACGGCTTGAGCTATGTCGTGCCCGTTGGTGACCAGATCTACTACGAGCGCCGAGCACCGCAAGGCGCCAACAATTGGAACTCGCTGGCGGTGCAAAACACCCTGGATCTCAATATCAACAACGGCGGATTTGGTGTGAGCAGCGGCTTTGGGTTGCACCCGCAGGCGCTCGGGCTGCACCGATTGTACCAGAGCGGACACGCAGCATTTGTACACGCCACCGGCTTGAACAACGACACACGCAGCCACTTCGACGCGATGGACTTTATCGAGCGCGGCGCGCTCGAAAACAAAAACGCCGCCACCGGCTGGCTCGCGCGCCACCTGCAGGTCGTCGCGCCACAATCAATACTGCCGACTGTTGCGGCCGGCAACGCGATTCCTTCATCGCTGCTGGGCAGCCCGCTGGCGAGCTCGATCGCCTCATCAAACGACTACCAGATCCAAGGACCCTGGCGCTACACCGACGACGACCCAACAAAGAACCAGATGTACACGGCGCTCAAACGCATGTACACTGGCGACGATACGCTCAATCGTGGAGCGAAACGCCTGTTCCAGACCGTGGATGCGATGAGCAACGCACTACCGGCGCTGCGCACCACCTGGACGTCGGCCATGAACCCACTCACCAATCTGGGTGGTAGCTTCGTCGACTCGCTCAAGCTGATCAGCCAGATTATTCAGGCTGGTGAACTCAATTTGCGCGTCGCGACCGTCGACCTTGGCGGTTGGGATCATCACGAGAATCAGGGTGTCAACGGCGGCCAGTTCTTCAACCTGATTGGCACGCTCTCGGACGGGCTAGCAGCGTTCTACAACGAGATCACCGCCGCCGGAATGCAAAACCGCGTCACGATCGCGGTGATGAGCGAGTTTGGCCGCCGCCTCGGTGCAAACCTGACGCTCGGCACCGACCACGGTCACGGCGGTGTGATGAC
>JAYUYF010000334.1:0-1627 GCA_043752605.1 Roseiflexaceae bacterium | reverse complement strand
ACTCAGCACACGACGAACTGAAGTCCACCGCCGAGTACATGACGCTCAGGGCCGATGTCCGCCCGCCTCCACCGCTACGACTTCGTCGCCTGCGATGGCGAGCACCCGGTCACCACGCACAGGTACAACAACCGCACCCGCCGCCAGCTCGCTGAACGCGGGCAGCACCGCCACCTGCGCACCACACCAGAAACATGGCAACTTGAGCCGCTGCCTGCCGCGCCCGCTGAGCACCACCGCTGGGTGCAGGTGGCCGGCCAGCACGTAGCCGCGCGGATCGGGCTGCGGGGTGTGGCGCAGCACAAACGGGTCGAGCACGTACGGCTCGTCGACGCACACAATGCCCAAATCCGCTGGTGGATCGCCAGCGCGCGCGTCGTGGTTGCCGCGCACCAGTAGCATATTCAGATCTGGATGATGCGCCCGCCAGCGGCCGAGTGCGGCAACAGTACTCTCGGTGCGCCCGGCGCGCGCGTGGAGCAGATCGCCAAGGATCACCAGCCGGGTGGCAGCCGTGGTGTGCAGCAGGACGCTCAACCGGTCCAGATCGGCATCGTCGCCCTGGGGCACGGGCAGACCACCCGCGCGCAACGTCGCCCCTTTACCCCAGTGCAGATCGGCCACAAACAGCGTCGCGGCGCGCGGCCAGTGCAGCGCGCGGCCGGGCAGCGCGTGCAGGGTTTCGTTGGCGAGGGCGATCTGCATGGGCGGCTCCTGATTACGAGACAAGGTGACCGGGTGCGGGGTGACCGGGTGACGCCAGGATTGTGTAAAGACGCACGTCATAGGGCGAGACGCAAGATTTTGCGTCTTTACCTCACCCGGCCACGCGTCACCGTGACAGGCTCAGCCCGCCGCCTTTTCGAGCGCAAGTTGCATGCGGCGCACGCGGTCGGCCAGTTTCTCGCTGGTGATCGTATCGCGCAGCCGATCGACAAACAGCGGGAACGCCAGCGGTGTCGGGCGCGGCGGCTGGGTGATCACAATCTGCCCGACGGTAATCTGATTCAGCGCGGCGGCGATCCGACCAGCATCTAGCTGGAGCGACAATACTTCGCGTTGTGCCAGCGCCAGCAGCGGGTTGGCGGGGTCATACTGGCGGAAGACATCGTAGATCAGGCTGCTCGACATCTGGAGTTGTTTGGCGTTCTTCTCACCTGGATAGCCCTGATACACCAGCCCGGCAACCCGCGCGATCTCGCGAAAGCGCCGCCGCGCCAGTTCGCCCGCGTTGAGGCTGGCTGCGAGATCGGTTTCGAGATCGACCGCATCGAGCAACCGATACCATTCTTCCGGCTCATCTTCGATCGGCGCACGCACCGGAGCGAGCAGTTCGAGACCATAATCATTGACCGCGATTGTAAACGAGATCGGTTTCCGGCGGCTGAGGCGCAATGCCAACACTGCGGCCAGCCCCTCGTGCGCGTGCCGCCCGGCGAACGGATAGAGCGCGATATGGTGGCCCTCGCGCGTCGTGAAACGTTCGATCAGCAGTTCGTCCTCAGCGGGGATGCGCGACCAGCGGCGCTGCACATCGAGCAGACCGCGCACCGCCAGCATCTCGGGGCCATCGAAGATCCCCTGCCGAGCGTCGTGCAGCCGCGCGCGTACGGCGCGTGCAAGTTGC
>JAYUYF010000333.1:0-1627 GCA_043752605.1 Roseiflexaceae bacterium | reverse complement strand
AGAAGTTACGCTCCATACGACCCCCATCGCGTAGGGCCGAAGTATTCCGGACGCCGCTCGACAGCGGAATCCGGAATGCTTCGGCCCTACGGATTCCGCCCCAACAACGCTGCGCCGCCCGCCGCAAGGATCTCGCTGGCAAGCGCTGCGCCCAGTGCCGCAGCATCGACCGGCAAACCAGTGCGCACACCGCGTACCAGCCGGCCATCGACCGCACCAACCATCCCATTGATCACCAGTTCGTTTTCACCGAGCTGTGCATAGGCTGCCACTGGCACCGCGCAACCGCCCGCCACCACGCGCAGGAACGCACGCTCGGCGCTGATCGCAGTGCGCGCAGCCCGATCGTCGAGCGACGCCAGCAGATATGCTATCTCGCTATCGCCCGCGCGTGCCTCGACCGCCAGCACGCCCTGGCCCACGGCGGGGATCATGCGCTGCGGGTCGATCAATTCACTCGCTTCGTCAATCCGCCCGATCCGCGCCAGCCCGGCGGCCGCCAGCACGATCGCGTCGTGTTCGCCGTCGTGTAATTTGCGCAGCCGGGTATCGATGTTGCCGCGCAGATCGCCCAGCACCAGATCGGGCCGTATCGCGCGCAACAGACACGCGCGGCGCAGGCTGCTGGTGCCGACGCGCGCGCCGTGCGGCAATGTCGCCAGGGTGTACCCGCCGGTGGCGATCAGCGCATCGCGCGGATCCTCGCGGCCGGGAAACGCCACCAGCGCCATGTCTTCGGGCAGCGCGGCGGGCAGATCCTTGGCGCTATGTACCGCGATGTCGATTGTCCCGGTACGCAAGGCGGCCTCGAACTCGGCGATAAACAGCGCCTGCGCGCCGATTGCGTGCAGCGGCCGATCCTGCACCCGGTCGCCCTGCGTCGTGATCGTCACGATCGCCGCCTCGATCTGGGAATGTTCGGCGCGCAACAGCGCGACCACGTGTGCGGTCTGCGTGCGCGCCAGCAGGCTGGCACGTGTGCCGATCGTGATCCGGCGCTTCACGATCGCCACGGCCCGGCGGCGCTGGCGATCACATCGGCCACCACCGCCACAAACGCCGCATCTGCATTTGGCATCTGGATGCGCGTCAGCGCCATGCCAAGTTCGCCAGCTTTGTCCTGCGCCTCGGTATCGATATCCCACAGCACTTCGAGATGCTCGGCCACAAAGCCAAACGGCACGCTCACGACCGCGCGTGTGCCTTGAGCGTGCAATGTTTCGAGCTTGTCGAGGATATCCGGGCCAAGCCACGGCTCGCCCGTCTGTCCGGCGCTCTGGTAGCAAAAATCCCAGCGGTCGATCCCGCCACGCGTGGCGATCGCGCGCGCACTGTCGCGCAGATAGTCGGGGTACGGGTCGCCCAGTGCGACGATCTTCTCGGGCAGGCTATGTGCGCTAAACAATACCAGCGCGTCGTCGCGTACGTCGGCGGGTAGCTGCGTGCGCGCGGCTGCGATCCGCTCAAGCATGAGGTCGTGGTAGTGCGGGTTGTTGTGCCAGCTCTCGATAAAATCGAGTTCGAGCGTGCGGCCATCGGCTGCGAGTGCCTGTTTGATATACTTGCGGTAGCCCTCGAGGCTATAGCGCGAATAGTGCGGTGCCAGCACCACAGCGGTGACGTGCGT
>JAYUYF010000332.1:0-1629 GCA_043752605.1 Roseiflexaceae bacterium | reverse complement strand
TGGATGATTGAAAATTGAAATGGAGAATGGAGAATGCAAAATGGATAGTTGAACGCTGAACACGCACCGCGTCTCTCAATTATTAATTCTCCATTTTCAATTATGCAATGCTCCATTCTCAATTACCTATCAAGCGTGAGGCGAACACCATGCAGCAATCGGCCGAACGTCCGACCCTGATCGCCGCGGTTCTGGCGTCGAGCATGGCCTTTATCGATGGCAGCGCACTCAACGTGGCATTGCCGTCGCTCCAGACCGATCTTGGCGCGAGTGGCGAGCAGCTACTCTGGATCGTGAACGGCTACCTGCTCATGCTGGCGGCGCTGATTCTGCCCGGCGGCGCGCTCGGCGACCGGCTGGGTCGCAAACGGGTGTACATGGTGGGCATCGTAATCTTCCTGGTCGCCTCGGTGGCGTGCGGCCTCGCGCCAAGCGCGCCGCTGCTGATCGCCGCGCGTGTGGCACAGGGTATCGGTGGCGCGCTGATGATCCCCGGCAGCCTGGCGCTGATCGCTGCGGTGTTCGCACCCGCACGGCGCGGCCAGGCGATTGGTACCTGGTCGTCGGTGACAACACTGGTGACGCTCGGTGGGCCACTGCTCGGTGGGCTCCTCGCCGATGCGGGTCTGTGGCGGCTGGTGTTCCTGATCAACATTCCGCTGGGGCTGCTGGCGCTGGCGATCCTGGCTACCCGCGTTCCCGAGAGCCGTGCCGGGCAGACAGATGGTGGCATCGATTATGTGGGTGCCGCGCTGGTGGCGGGTGGCCTCGCTACGCTCACCTATGGCTGCCTTGCAGCTCCCGAGCGCGGGTTGGGCGATGCGCTGGTGCTCGCGAGCATCGTTGGCGGCCTGGTGTTGTTGGTGGCATTTGTGCTGTACGAGCGGCGTGTGGCGCACCCAATGCTGCCCGTGCAACTGTTTGCGTCGCGGGGCTTCAGCGCGGCCAACGCCTATACGCTGCTGTTGTACGGTGCGCTGAGCGCGGGAACCCTGTTTTTGCCACTGAACCTGGTACAGGTGCAAGGGTATACGCAGACGGCGGCCGGGCTGGCGTTCCTGCCATTCACGCTGCTGCTGGCGCTACTGGCACGCCGCATGGGGGCGCTGGCCGATGCGCGTGGGCCGCGGCTGCCCCTGGCACTCGGGGCATTGCTGGTGGGGGTGGGCTTTGCGCTGCTGGCGCTGCCAGGGCTTACGGGTGGGCCAGATACCTACTGGATCACGTATTTCCCCGGCATCGTCGCGCTTGGCCTGGGCATGGCGCTGGTGGTCGCGCCGCTCACCGCGAGCGTGATGGCGGCCGCACCACCCGAGGCTACCGGCGCGGCATCGGGCGTCAACAATGCGATTTCGCGCGCCGCCGGCGTGCTGGCGACCGCGATCATCGGTGGGCTGGCGCTCGGTCTGTTTGCGCAGGTACTGGCGGCGCGCACCACCGGCCTCACCCTTGATCAGGTCACGCAACAGGCGCTGGCGGGGGCGTCGTTTGGCGCGCTGCCGGTGCTGGAAGGCGATGCGGGCGTGGCACTAAAGCTGGCGTTTGTCGATATTTTCCGGGCAATCATGGGCGTCTGCGCGGTGCTCTGCTGGCTGAGTATTCCGCTGGCGTGGCAGACGGAAGCGCGGC
>JAYUYF010000331.1:0-1638 GCA_043752605.1 Roseiflexaceae bacterium | reverse complement strand
AGCGCGGTGATACCCGGATTGATTCCGTGGAGTAACGCGAAGACGAGCGATGAGACGACCACTCCGGCCACCACGCCAAAGCGTGCGCCCACCACGGGCAGGATCAGGCCGCGGCACAGCACTTCTTCTGCCGCGCCCTGGACGACCCAGCCGACCAATATCAGCGCGATCGGGGCAAATGCTGCCAGACCACGCAAGCCGCCCGACTCGGCTTCAAACGTAAGCATGCCCGGTGCGCCGACAAGCGCAACGCTCGCCGCAAACATGACCAGCCCGACCAGCGCACCGGTCGCGTAGCGACCAACAGCACGCGCTTTTGGGAGGCCGAGCGACCAGTAGCTGCGCCGCTCGAACGCCCAAACCCACAGCCAGCACAGGAAATAGATCGGCAGAAAGCCAGCGATTAGCGTCACCAGCAGGCCGGGAATTGTGCTTGTCAGCTGGAGGAGTTCGGTGATTGCTTGCGACCCGTACACCAAAAAGCCGATAATCGCCGCTGTGATGCCGAGCGGCAACTGTGCCAGTAGCGCGATCGGCAAAACCATACACGCGGTGAGCACGGCATACCACGCGCCGCGTGCCCGCCCGCTGCGCGCCATTGTAAGTAATGGTGACTCGGCGATGTGTTTCATCAAAACCTCTAACGCTTATCTATCGTGGCATGATCCTGGCGTAAATCACCTGACGTTGCTGCAACGTATATCTACTATCAGCGCACTGCTAGCAGAGCGTTAGAACCGACAAAAAACCATTGACACAGGTGGTCTTGCTACCGATAATACCATAACGCGGCGAACCACCGCAGGGAAGAAAGAGGTGTAGGATGTCTGAGCAAAACGATGTAACGAGTCTGCCGAGTTTGCCGCTTCTGGCGCTCGCCGGCATTGTCATCATGCCATATACCGTCGTCACGCTGCCCGTGACGGATGAGAACAGCGCGGCCGTCGCGGCGGCGCTCGCCGGTGACCGCACCGTGCTGATGGTCGCCGCGCGCGAAGATGCCGATGAAGATGCGCCGATCGAGATGCAGTTGCACCGTGTTGGTGTCATCGGTCGCGTCGAGCAGTCGGGCAAGCTGCCGGGCGGCGAAGAGGCGGTCGTCGTGCGTGGTGTCGTGCGCGCCGAGGTCGGCAAACTGGTGCAGGACGAGCCGTTTGTGCGGATGACCTACACCGAGCGTCCTGATGTGATCGTGCAGACGCCCGAATTGACCGATCTCGCGCTCGAAGTACACGCCGCGATCGATGCGGTGCTGGGGCGTCGCGATGTGCCGCAGGAGATCCGCAATTTTGTACGGAGTATCGAGGATCCCGGTCATCTCGCGGATAACACGGGTTATTCGCCAGATTACACCTTCGATGAGCGCCAGGATTTGCTCGAAACCTTTGATGTGCTGGCTCGCCTGATGAAAGTGCGCGATCTGTACCGCAACCAGCTTATGCTGGCTGATGTGCAGGCGCGGCTACGACAGGAAGTGCAGGAGGGCACGGCCAAGCAGCAGCGTGAGTTCTATCTGCGCCAGCAGATGCGCGCCATCCAGAAGGAGCTTGGCGAAGACGATGCCGACGCCGACGAGCTCGATGCGCTGCGCGAGAAGCTGGCGGCGCTGTCGCTGCCCGAGGCCGCGCGCAAAGAGGC
>JAYUYF010000330.1:0-10492 GCA_043752605.1 Roseiflexaceae bacterium | reverse complement strand
TGGTTGTCGCCTTCCCCGGCAGCCTGTCACCGCAGATACGTATGCTCTCGGCACGGCTGCGGCAGGGCGATTTTGGCCGCATTCTGGCGATCAACGGTGTGGTCTGGCAAAACTGGGGTGAAATAACGGCGGGTACATGGCGGCAGGTGCCGGCGATCGCGGGTGGCGGATTTATGTTCGACACCGGCGCACATTTGCTCAACACCGTCGCGGATATCGCGGGCGAAGATTTTGCCGAAGTTGCGGCGTGGCTCGATTCGCCGGGTCGCCCGGTCGAGACGCTTGGCGCGGTGATCGCACGGTTGCGCTCGGGCGCACTGGTGACGTTTACCGCCTGTGGTGAAGCCATCCCTTCGTGCTCGTCTGAGGTACGCGTATTCTGCGAACAGGCGATCGCGACCACCGGTGTCTGGGGCGAACGACTTGCGCTGCAACTCGCGGGCGAAGATGCAGCAACCGATGTGCGGGTTCCCGCGTCGCTCGGCGTCTGGGAGACGTTTCTGGCGGTGCGCTCCGGCGAGGTCGATAACCCGTGCCCGCCCGAGGTTGGCTTGCGTATGGCACGCCTGTGGGACGCGATCCGCGCCTCGGCGGCACAGGGTGGGGCGGTGGTGCGGTTGTAAGGGCGGGCTGCGGGGTGTAGGTCAGGCAGCATGCTGCATCCCGACAATACCTTATCCCCTGCATTGACAGGTCTAGACCTCTAGCGTATACTGCGACGATAGAACCGGGGAAATGTGTGCGAGGCGTTGTGCAGACAGACGCAGAACTGGTAATCATCGGGGCCGGAATTGTGGGCTGTAGTGCGGCGGCAGCGCTGGCGCGGCGCGGCTGGCGCGACGTGGTTGTGCTTGAGCAGGGGCCGCTGTTTGCCACCGGCGGCAGCAGCTCGCACGCACCGGGGCTGGTGTTTCAGACCAACAGTTCACAGACCATCTGCCAGTTGGCGCAGGCGAGTGTCGCCGTGTATCGCGACCTGGATCTCGATGGCCAGCCGTGTTTTGCCAGTGTGGGCAGCCTGGAGATCGCCACGACGCCGGAGCGCTGGGCGGATCTGCACCGCCGCCAGGAGTACGCCCAGTCGTGGGGTCTGGTGGGAGCGTTGTTGACGCCCGCGCAGGCCGCAGCCCAGCTACCGCTGCTCGACCCGGCCGCAATCCTGGGGGCGTACTTTGTCGCCACCGATGGCACCTGTCGTGCGGTGCGCGCGGCCGAGGCGCTGGCGCGCCAGGCAATTGCTGCGGGTGTGTGCTTTCACGGCGGCGTCGAAGTGACCGACATTGTGCGCGCGCGCGGCGCGGTGTGTGCGGTGGAGACCAGCCACGGGCGGATTGCCACGCGGCGGGTGCTGCTGTGTGCAGGGATCTGGGGGCCGCGCATCGGGCGCATGGCGGGCGTACCCGTCGCACTTACACCGGTGCAGCATCAGTACGTGAAGACCCTACCGTTGGCGGCGCTGGCAGGCGAAGTGCGCGAGATTGGGCATCCGATTTTGCGCCATCAGGACGCGCGGCTCTACTTCCGGCAGCACGGTGCATGTTACGGGATCGGGAGCTACGCGCACGAGCCGATCCTCACGCGCGCCGCAGACATCCGACGCCACGATGCCTCGGCGGTCATGCCCTCGGTGATGCCCTTCACACCTGAGCACTTCGCCGAACCGTGGCTGGCGGCGCGCGCCTTGCTCCCGGCGCTCGAATCGATCGATGCGTCGACCGCGATCAACGGCCTGTTTAGCTTCACGCCGGACGGCCTGCCGCTGGTGGGCGAGTCGGCACAATTGTCTGGTTTCTGGGTCGCCGAAGCGGTCTGGGTGACGCAGGGTGCGGGGGTGGGCGAGCAGGTGGCCGAGTGGATGACCAGCGGCAGCCCGACGATCGACATGCGCGAGTGCAACGTCAACCGTTTTGATGCCTACGCGTATACTGAGGCGTATATCGCCACGCGCGGCGCGCAGCAGTACCGCGAGGTGTATGATATCATCCACCCGCTCCAGCAGGTGGCGCAGCTGCGGCCGTTGCGCACCAGCCCGTTTTACTGCCGCCAGCAGTCGCTCGGGGCGCACTGTTTTGAGGCGCGCGGCTGGGAGCGACCGTACTGGTATGAAACAAACCGCGCGCTGCTCGATGGTAGCGAGCCAACACGATCCGGTTGGGCGGCGCAGGGATGGTCGCCGATCATCCACGCCGAGCACCGTGTCGCGCGCGAGCGCGTGGCGATGTTTGATATGACGACGCTGGCGCGTTGCGAGATTGTAGGTACAGATGCGCTGGCGTTGCTGCAATCGCTCGCGACCAATCAGATCGACCGGCCGCTCGGCAGCCTGATATACACGATGCTCTGCGATGACCGTGGCGGTGTGCTGAGCGATATTACCGTCACACGGCTGGCCGACGATCGGTTCTGGGTGGCGCACAATGGCCCCAACGATCTGGCGTATCTGCAAATCGCGGCGCGTGGCGCGCAGGTGCAGGTGCGCGATGTCACAGGCGGCACGTGTTGTATCGGGCTCTGGGGGCCACAGGCAGCCGCGCTGCTCCAGTCGCGCTGCGACGATGACCTGGCGCAGACGAACTTCCCGTACCTGACAGGTCGAAAGATCGCGGTGGGTGCGATCCCGGTTCTGGCGCTGCGCGTCTCGTATGTAGGCGAGGCGGGCTGGGAGCTGTATAGCAGCGCCG
The DNA here is from genome assembly GCA_043752605.1 of Roseiflexaceae bacterium. Lineage (GTDB taxonomy): Bacteria > Chloroflexota > Chloroflexia > Chloroflexales > Roseiflexaceae > JAYUYF01. The sequence continues at coordinate 7,811 of JAYUYF010000330.1, read as the reverse complement.
AGTACGGGCTGGCGCTCTGGGATCTGCTCTGGGAGGCGGGGCAGCAGTACGGTGTGATCGCCGCCGGGCGTGGCGCATTCGAATCCATGCGCGTCGAGAAGGGCTACCGGTTTTACGGCAATGATATCCACACCGGCTACGACCCGTATGCGGCTGGTCTCGGGTTTGCGGTAAAACCCAAGGATCGCGCATTTCGCGGGCGTGACGCGCTGGTGCAGATCAAGGCGGCGGGCACGACGCAGCAGCTCTGTTGTCTGATGCTTGATGATCCGACGCTGGTGTTGCTGGGTAAGGAGCCAGTGTTCAGCAGCAGTCAATGTGTGGGATACGTCACCAGCGCAACCTATGGCGCGAGCGTTGGGCGGAGCATCGCATATGCGTATTTGCCTGTGGCGTTGGCAGCACAGGGTACCCCGGTCGAGATTGCGTATTTTGGCGTGCAGTATCGGGCCACAGTGGTGGCCGAGCCCGTGTTCGATCCAGCGGGCGCGCGGATGCGGGGGTAGAGCCGCCCCGGCGGCGGGCAGGGCAGGGCGCATTGCGATGCGCCGATACGGGAGCAACGCATGTACGATGTCATTGTCATTGGTCTGGGCGGGATGGGTAGCGCGGCGGCGTATCAGCTGGCACAGCGCGGGCAGCGGGTGCTGGGGATCGAGCGTTTCACCCCGGCACACGCGCAGGGCAGCAGTCACGGGCGTTCGCGGATCATCCGCCAGGCATATTTCGAAGACCCGGCGTATGTGCCGTTGCTCCAGCGGTCATATGAGCTGTGGGAAGCGCTGGCGCGCGACAGTGGCCACGATGTCCTGACGATCACGGGTGGACTGATGCTTGGTGCATCTACGAGCCAGACGGTGACGGGCAGCCTGCGCAGCGCACGCGCCTACAACCTGGCGCACGAGGTGCTCGATGCGGCCGACATTCGTCGCCGCTTTCCCGCATTTGTGCCCGGCAATGACGATGTGGCGTTGTATGAGGCGCGCGCTGGTTTTGTGCATCCCGAGTTGAGTGTCTGGGCACACGTGCAGCTGGCGCTGCACCACGGTGCGGATCTGCATTTTGGTGAGCAGGTGCTGCATTACACGAGTGATGACCGTGGCGTGACGGTGAAAACAACCAGAGGAACCTATCACGCCGGGCGGCTGGTGCTCACCCCCGGGCCGTGGGCACCGCAGTTGATGGCTGAACTCGCCTTGCCGCTCAGCGTAACCCGGCAGACGCTCTACTGGTTTGAACCAACGCACGGTACCGATCCATTTGCGATTGGCACCTTCCCGATCTACATCTGGGAGCTCGATGATGGTGACCAGATCTACGGTTTCCCGTTCCAACCCGAAGTGCCGGGTGTCAAGATCGGGTTTTTCTACCGTGGCCCGGTCGTCGATCCCGACGCGGTAAACCGGATCGTGACCGATGACGCGGTCGCGGGGATGCGTGCGGCGATCGCCGCGCGAATTCCGCAGCTCAACGGAGCGCTCGTCAACACAGCGACCTGTCTGTACACCGAAGTTCCCGACCATCATTTTATCATTGCGCCGCATCCTGAGCGCCCAAACGTAATCATTGGTTCGCCCTGTAGCGGCCACGGTTACAAATTTTGTAGCGTGGTAGGTGAGATTCTGGCCGATCTGGCGATCCATGGCGAGACGCACCATCCGATTGCGTTATTCGACCCGGCACGGTTGCGGTAAATGGAGACTCAAATGACGATCGAAACGACCGAGAAGCTGGTGCAGACATTACCTGGCGAATATTATTACGATGCAGCGATCTATGTGCGCGAGCAGGAGCGGATCTTTAGCGCACTGTGGGTCTGCGTCGAGCGCGCGGATGCCCTGCCACACACGGGCGATTTTCTCACCGCCGATGTTGGTGGCCAGAATATTGTGGTGGTGCGCGGGCGCGATCGGCAGCTGCGCGGCTTCTACAACGCCTGCCGCCACCGTGGCGCGGCGATCTGCACGGCCGAGCGGGGAACGGCGAAGACCTTGACCTGCAAGTACCACGCGTGGACGTATAGTCTCGATGGGCGTTTGCAGGGCGCGCCCAACATCGCGAGCTTTGGCGCATTCCCGCGTGAGGAGTTTGGCCTGTTGCCGGTGGCGCTCGAAGTCTGGGAGGGTCTGATCTGGGTGAACCTCGCCGATGCGCCGCCGCCGCTGGCCACGCAGATTGACCCGCCGATCATCGAGCGTTTTGGTGATCTGGCACAATTGCAACGTTACGGCATTGGTGAGCTCGTGCTGGGCAAACGCATTGGCTACAGCGTCAAAGCAAACTGGAAGCTGGTGGTTGAGAATTTTATGGAGTGCTACCACTGTGCCCCGATGCACCCCGAACTGTGCGAATTGTTGCCCGCGTTTTACAACGGTACGTCGTATCAGGGGATCGTCGGCGTTGGCACGACATTCGCGGATGATATCGCGCAGTTTTCTATGAGCGGTACGGGTGACCGACCGCGGCTGCCCGGTTTGACCGATGCGGACGAGCGCACCTATTTTGGCCTGACGCTCGCGCCAAACGTGCTCGTCAGCCTGCTCCCCGATCACGTCATCCTGCATATCGCGCACCCGCGTGGTGTCGATGAGACCTATGTGACCTGCGACTGGTTGTTTGCCCCGGGTGTGGTGGCCGATCCAGCCTTCGACCCAACCGATAGCGTGGCAATTTTTGACCTGGTCAATCGTCAGGACTGGGAAGTCTGCGAGCTTACGCAACGCGGCGTGCGTTCGAAGGCATTTGCGCGCGGCGGGGTGTATGTGCCGTCTGAGCATCATATCTTACAGTTCAATAATCTCGTGCGCGCGCAGCTGGGGGTATGATGACCGGCCGATTTGCGGGCAGGGTAGCGCTGGTGGTCGATAGCGGGTTGACGATATGGTGAGGACACCGACGATCGCGCTGCAACTCTGGAGCGTACGCGAGCTGATTGCACACGACCTCGAAGCAACGCTGATGGCGGTGCGCGCGATCGGGTATGAAGCTGTCGAACTGGCTGGACTGGCCGGGCATACACCGGCACAGTGGCAAGCCGCGCTCACTGCCACCGGGCTGCGTGTCGTGGGCGCACACGTGCCGCTCGATCAGCTGACCGATGCGCGCAACCGAGTAATCGATGATCTGCGCACGATCGGCTGCCCGCGCGTGGTGTTGCCCTGGATTCCGCCCGTGTGGCGCACCTCGCTGAAGACAGCGCGCGAGCTCGCGGCAACGATGGACGGGATCGCGTACGAGTTCCGTGCGCAGGGGATCGCATTTGCCTACCATCACGAAGATTATGATTTTCAGCAGCTCACTGACCCTGGTATCAATATGACGCTCTGGCAGACGCTGGTAGATGCGACCAGCCCGGCCTGGGTGCAGCTCCAGCTCGATCTGGTGAGCGCGCAGCTGGCGGGCATGGGTCTGCGGGCGCTCGTGCAGCAATCGGCCGGGCGTGCGGTCTCGTTGCACCTCTGTGATCTGCGTGCCGGCCGCTATGCCGTGATCGGTACGGGTGAAATCGATTGGGGTGACGTACTGGGCGCAGCAGCGGCGACAGGGATCGGCGAGCTGGTGATCGAGCACGACGCGCCGCCCAGGCCGCTGGTTGATGTCGCCGCAAGTCTGCGCGGTTTGCGCTCGATGCTGGCCGGGATAGCAGGCTACTGACCACACGCGCACAATTGCTGTTTGCCGCAGCCCCGAAACGTGATTATACTATGGAGGCAGATCTACCGGAATTTTACCAGGGGACAGCGTGTTACGACGATCAGTAAAGATCACAGACCGAGCTCCGCGCTACGCGATCGCTGTGCTGGCGGTGCTGGTTGCATTGCTGCTCAAGTTTAGCCTCGACCCATTGCTTGAAGTCGAATCGCCGTTTTTGTTGTTTTTCAGCGCGATCCTTATGAGCGCGTGGATCGGCGGATTTGGCCCGGGTGCCTTCGCGACCTTACTGACCACGTTGATCAGCAATTATTTTTTTCTGACCCCGATCTACAATCTGTTTGATCACAGCGCCGGGCAGAACGTGCGGCTGCTGATCTTCGCCGCCGAGGGATTGATGGTGAGCGGAATCTGCGAAGTGCTTCACCGGGCACGGCGGCAGATTGAAGGTCTGCTGGTCGCCGAGCACGCCGCGCGGGTCGAGGCTGAGCACGCGATGCAGGTGCGCGAGCGCTTTGTCTCGATCGCAGCGCACGATCTCAAGAATCCGCTTACCGTGCTCGTCGGCACGACGCAATTATTGCAGCGCCGCATGAACCGTGACCCGGCAACCAGCCCGCAAAATACCCGTACCGTGCAAATTGTTCTTGAGCAGGCCGAGCGGCTGCATCAGTTGATCAACGCCCTGTTTGATGTCTCACGGTTGCGCAGCGGCCAACTGGTACTTGCTGCGCTCCCGATTAATCTGTGTGCGCTGGCGCAGCGGATCGTCGATGAGATCCAGGTCGTATTGGAGCCGCATCGTGTGGAGTTGGTATATCCGGATGTGCCACTGGTCGTGCGTGGTGATGCATTGCGGATCGAGCAGGTGATTCAGAATCTGTTGCAGAATGCGATCAAGTACAGCCCTGACGGTGGATTGATCAGCGTACGGATTGAGCAGCGTAACGCACAGGCCTGTATCGCGGTTCGCGATCAGGGCATTGGCATTCCTATTGCGGCACAGGAGCGGTTGTTTGATCTGTTTTACCGGGCAGACAGCGCCGTCGCGATGCCGGTCAGTGGCATGGGCATTGGCCTGTTTGTGGTAGACGAGATCGTCCGGCTGCACGGCGGCACGGTCGATGTCGAGAGCCGTGAGGCGCAGGGTAGTACCTTTACGGTCTGCCTGCCGCTGCTTGCCAATACCGCACACGAGTCGTTGCAGCTACAAGCGGCGGCATCATGATGTAGCGGGCGCGCGCGCGCGCGACTAGATCGGCGGGCCGCCGAGGCGCAACTGCGGCCGCTCGCGCTCGACATATGCCAGCTCCCATTCGCTGCTGAACAGCAGCACCGGCTGGTCTGCCGCATCGCGCAGCTGGCGTACGGATGCGGGGAGCCGCGTTTGTGCCAGCACATCGAGCCCGCAGGTTGGCCAGCGCGCCGCGGTGTAGGATAGCATTTCGATATGCGTCTCGACCGTGTACTCGGTGGCCATGCGCGCCTGGACAACATCAAACTGCAGATCCCCCACCGCAGCCAGAATCGGCTCGCGCCGCATGGCATCGGGGTCGTACAGCATCTGCACCACGCCCTCTTCGGCCAGTTGCGCCAGCCCCTTCTGGAACTGCTTGTACTTGGCGAGATTACGGTTTTGCAGGATCGCAAAGCGCTCGGGCGCGAAGCGCGGGATGGCCGCGTACTGGAGCGAACCCCCCACGCAAAGCGTATCACCGATCGCAAAGACCCCCGGATTGGTGACACCAATCACATCGCCGGGAAACGCCTCGGCCACCGTCTCGCGCTCGCGGGCGAAGACACGGCTGGGGCGTGTGAGACGAATCGTGCGGCCAAGGCGTGGATTTTGCACCTGCATGTCTTTGGCGAAGCGGCCCGAGCAGATCCGAATAAACGCGGTACGGTCACGGTGCAGCGGATCCATATTGGCTTGAATTTTGAAGACAAAGCCAGAAAACGGCTCCTCGATCGGGTCTATCAGGCCGCGATTGCTGGATCGTGGACCAGGCGGCGGCGCGAGCGAGACCAGTGCCTGGAGGAATGGCTCGACACCAAAGTTGTTCAGCGCGCTACCAAAGAAGACCGGCGTCAGCGCGCCATCCAGAAACGTCGCGTGGTCGAACGCTGCGCCTGCGCCTTCGAGCAGGCTGATATCATCGCGCAGTTGCCGGGCGGCGCTGCTGCTCACCAGTGCGCCAAGATCATCGAGCGTGCTGATCTGGACGGGTGCGCGATGTGCACCGTGCATTGTGCGCTCGAAACGCAGCACCTGCCGCGCGGTTAGATCGTAAACACCTTGAAAATCGCTGCCCGACCCGATCGGCCAGTTCATCGGCACGGTGCGGATATCGAGCACCCGTTCAATTTCATCGAGCAACTCGAGCGGCTCGCGGCCGGGCTGGTCGAGCTTATTGATAAAGGTCAGAATCGGCACGCCGCGCATGCGACAAACCTCGAACAGTTTTCGCGTCTGCGCCTCGATCCCCTTTGCGGCATCGATCACCATGACCGCGCTATCGACGGCCATGAGCGTGCGGTAGGTATCTTCGCTAAAATCCTGGTGACCGGGAGTATCAAGCAGGTTGATCCGGCAGCCGGAATAATCGACCGCGAGGACAGTTGAGGTAATCGAAATACCACGCTCGCGTTCCATCGCCATCCAGTCCGACGTGGCGTGGCGCTGATTCGTGCGCGTCCGCACCGCGCCAGCGAGATCGATCGCGCCCGAGTACAGCAACAGCTTCTCGGTCAGCGTCGTCTTGCCCGCATCAGGGTGCGAGATGATCGCAAAGGTACGCCGCCGCGCGGTCTCGGCGATCAGTTCATCGCGATCGAGCGTACGGTCGGCTTGTGATTCGGTCATGCTACTCATCGGAAAGGGGGCCTCGTAGCTACAGTGTCAGCGCAGCGAAACACCGCGTACCTGACAGTGTACACGATCTCCTGATCATGCGCGGAGCGCGCCGATTATTCGTCGCCAAGTGTCGCCAGATCGACGCCAAGCTCGCGCAGCCTGGCCCAGGCGCGCTCTTTTGCGGCGCGTTCGGCGGCTTCACGCTGTGTCGCAACGCCGTATTACTTCTCGGGTGGCATAATGACAGGTACCGGGCTCTGGGGCAACCGCACGGTAAACGTCGCACCCTGCCCGGCACCTGCGCTCGCGGCGTGTACCGTGCCGCCGTGCAACTCAACCAGGTAGCGCACAATCGCGAGCCCAAGACCCAGCCCGCCATAGTTTCGTGTGCTTGCGCTCTCGGCCTGGCGAAAGCGATCAAACACACAGGGCAGAAACGCAGCACTGATCCCCTGGCCAGTATCCTGCACCGTCAACTCGGCGACACCATCGCGGCGATGGAGACCGATCGTGATCACGCCCGCTGGCGGGGTAAATTTCGCCGCATTCGCGACGATATTCCAGACCACCTGTTGCAACCGGTCGGGATCGCCCAGGATGATGCGAGTGTCGGTGTCGAGGTCGAGCTGAACGCGCAGCATTTTGGCATCGATTGCCGGGCGGATGGTAGCGAGCGCGGCGTGGATCAGGGTGATGACATCGGTCGGCTGCCGTCGGATACTCAATTTGCCATTGATAATGTGCGACACGTCCAGCAGATCTTCGGTCAATTTTACTTGAATGCGCGCGCTATGGACGATCTTATCGATCGTCTTTGCGATGTACGCTTCATCGCGCTTGCGCGACTGCAGCAACTGGGCGTAGCCGAGGATGGCGGTGAGCGGTGTGCGGAGTTCGTGCGAAACCGTCGCGAGGAACTCGTCGCGCAGGCGGCTGGCTTCTTCAGCCTGCGCGCGCGCGGCCTGTTCTTGCGCGTACAGCACTTTCAGGCGCGCCTCGCTGGCGTGGAGCGCAGCACGCGTGCGCGCGTCCTCGATCAGCGGCCAGACGTGCGCCACCCCCTCGCGCAGCAGTTGCAACTCATCTGCGCGCCAGACGCGTGGATGTACGTGCGTCAGCGTGAGCGCACCAACGAGTTGGCCGTGATAGACCACCGGCATAGTGACAAACGCGCGGATGGCAAATCGTGCATACCGCTCCTGCGCCGCCGCCGCCCGTGGATCGGCTGCAATATCCTCGACGGCCAGCGCGCGCCCGGCATAGAAATCGGTGAGCGCGGTCTCCGAAAAGTACTCGTGTAGCTGGT
>JAYUYF010000329.1:0-4417 GCA_043752605.1 Roseiflexaceae bacterium | reverse complement strand
CGATCCAGCCGCCTTCCAGTCCTATATCCAGCCGCCGCGCCGCTTTCGCCAGTGGCACGAGCTGCCGACGCCCGGCCAGTACGATCCGAGCGTCGGCCATTACAGCCACGAAATCGAATTCTGGGGCGGTGATCTGGCGGGAGTGGCAGGTCGGCTCGGCTACATTGCCGGGCTGGGTGCCGATGTCCTGTATCTGACGCCGATCCAGGCTGCCTTTACCAACCATCGCTACGATACCCAGGATTATGCGCGCGTCGCCGCTGAGATCGGTGGTGAAGCTGGCCTGGCGCGGTTGATCGATCAGACCCACCAGCACGGGCTGCGGATCATGCTCGATGGCGTATTCAACCATATGGGCCGCACGGCCGCGATCTTCCAGCAGGCGCTGCAAGACCCGAACAGCTTGTACCGCAACTGGTTTTTCTTCGACAAAGCCGATCCCACCGCCTACCGTGGCTGGGCGGGCGCGGGCAACCTGCCCGCGCTGCGGCTCGAAGACCCGCTGGTGCGCGCCGCACTGTGGGGCCGTGATGAGGCGATCGTCGAGCGCTATCTGCGCGCCGGGATCGATGGCTGGCGGCTCGATGTGGCGTTCGAACTCGGCCCGCTGTTCCTGGCCGAGCTGACCGAAGCCGCGCACCGCGTCGCACCCGGCAGCGCGGTCGTCGGCGAGATCCCGGGCTACCCGGCAGACTGGTTTCCGGCCGTCGATGGTGTGTTCAACACCGCCGCTCCATCGTTGATGCTCGCGATGCTCAATGGTACGGTGGCAGGTGGCCGTGCCGGGCGTATGCTCGGCCACATGGTCGAGGATGCGGGCATCGCGCCGCTCCTGCGCTCGTGGCTGGTCGTCGACAACCACGATACACCGCGCCAGACTCACTTCGTCCCCGACGCCAGCCGCCGCCGCTTGCTGCAGGCGCTCCAGTTCACCCTGCCCGGCGCACCCGTCGTGTATTACGGCAGCGAACTGGGTATGGCGGGCGCGGGCGACCCGCAGAACCGCGCGCCGATGCGCTGGGATCTGGCGCACGACGCAAACCCCGATCTGGCCTGGCACCGCCAACTGATCACCCTGCGACGCGCACACCCCGCGCTACGCTACGGCGATTGCCGCGCGCTCGAAACCGAGCAGCTGCTGGCGTTTGCCCGCACCACCGACAAGATCGCCGAGACCGTGATCGTCGTCGTCAACCCCACTGATATGCCGCAGACCGAGGTCTTTGCCACCCGCATCGGGCGGCTGATGAGCTGGGGAGCCTTGCAGGATCTGCTGAGCGAGGAACGCGTGCGCAGCGTCAACGGGCTCATGCACCTGATGGTGCCGCCGCGCACGATCCGGATCTTCACGCCGGTCGTCACCCCAAAGCACGGCTACTCGGCCTACGACCGGATTCCGTAGCACGTCGTGCAGCGCGCTGCGCCGCATTCAGACGCACTAGTCTCGGCTTCGTCAAAATAAGCTACGACGAGATTATGCTAAATTTTGCGTAGCTTATTTCTGAACACATTGGCGTTTGCACTCCCGCTCCCGCAGGCGGGAGCGGGGCAGGGGTGAGGGTAGAAGCGGCGCAAGCTGTTTACGATCTGCCCTACCGCAACGTGCGGGCTTCGGCACCGGTGGGGGCGAGGTTGGCGCGGCGCGCATCAAAGGCGGCGCGGGCGGCGGCGAGGCGTGCCGCGGCTTCTTCCATGGTGATCGCGGCGCGGTTGGCGCGCGGCACTTCGTAGCTGGCGTAGAAGGCGATCATGTCGTTGAGCGCATCACGTTCGAGCGCCAGGCCGGTCAGGTAGGTCTCGTGCGCGATCGCGAGCTCGGGCGGCGGGATGAGCGCTTCAGCCGCTGCGTGCGCAAAGATAACGACCTCGCGCAGCCGCCGCGCCGCCGAGGCGTGCAACACCGAGCTGCCACCCGGGCGCGCGGTATCGTTGCGGTAGTTTGCGATCGCCGCACGCAGCTGCTCGCGTGGTGTCTCGATCGCGCTCAGATACGCCAGTACCGCCGCATCGCGCGCCGCCTGCGGCGGCTGGTCGGGCAGCAGATCGGGCACGGCCGTGGCGCGCAGGCTCGGCAGCGCGGCGATCAGCGTCGGGCGTGGTACTACGGTGACCTGGGCGAACTGCTCGTTGCGCTCCACCGCCGTGCGTAGCGCACCATTGAGCGCCAGCGTCAGCGCCAGCAGGGCTACAGGCGCCGACCAGAACACCAGCCGCGCGCGGCCCATCGCGCTGCGCGAACGCCGCCAGTTGACCCACCACGACTCGCCCTGGTAGCGCGCCTGTTCCTCCGCCTCGGCGCGCGCCGCCCGCACTCCGTCGACCAGCCGCCCGACCGAGCGCCGTGCAAGCGGCCCGGGCTCGCTGATCCGCTCGGCTGGTGGGGCAGCGGGGGCGATCGGAACCACAATTGGCGCAATCTCAACCGCCGGGGCAACGGGCGGCGCGGTGCGTTGTGCCAGCCAGTGCAGGCCCTCCTGCGCGCGCGCATTCGCCGGGTTGATCGCCAGCACCGAGCGCAGGCAAAACGCCACCTCGTCCGGGTTATCGAGCACCCCCGAGAGCCAGAGCCACGCCTGCTCGTGGCGCGGATTCAGTTGCACCGCGCGCGACAACAACCCGGAGGCGACGCGCCGCTGACCACCGCGCGCAGCCGCCACGCCGCGCTCGTAGAGCCGGATCGCCTCGCGCTCATTGGCGCTGATCGCTGGTTCGCTGGTCGTGGTCATGTGTATTGTTCTCGGTCGAAGTATTCCTGCGCGCACTTGCCAGTTCGCGGGAATGCTTCGACCCTACAGATTACGATGCCGTCGGAAATGCTTCGACCCGATCCTCAATGCTCGGGCAGTAGCCCACCAAACACACGTTGCATCTCGAACGGATCCTCAACGAGCCGATCACGGATCACGCCCCACTTGCTGGGATCTTCGCCGCCCAGCCGCCAGATCGCGATCCCGGCCAGATCGAGTTCCTGCACCAGCTTGAGCTTGGCATCGAGCCCGGTACTGGTGGCAAACCAGACCGTGCGCCGGCCACTGTCACGCGTCGAATACGTGATCCAGTTCTCTTGCACCTGGCCACGCTCATCGCTCTCGAGCAGATTGACATCGAGGTTGTTGCGTTGAATGATATCGTTGATCATCGCCCACGTCTGGCCCGCAGCATTGCCACCACCCGATGGCCAGTTGTAGCCGTAGAATGGTACGCCAATCACCACCTTGGCCGGATCGACCGTCGCGCGGGCGTATTCGCCAACTGCGCGCACCCAGTAGACTGGTGCCACCGGACCGGGGCCGCCGCCACGCCAGTGGTAATCGTAGGTCATAATGCGCAGCCGATCGACGACCGCGCCAAGCGCCGCCCAGTCCTGGTACGAACCAAGCCCGCAACGATCACACGTCTTGGCGTGTACCGCGATCGTGAGCAGCTTGCCACGCGCGTGCAGCGCCTCGGCCAGTGCGATCATAAACGCGGTGTACTCATCGCGCATTGATGGGCCGAGAAACTCGTAATCAATGTCGATGCCATCGTACTCATAGGTCACGACTTCGTCGACGATCCGGGCGATGTGGCGCGCGCGCAGTTGCGGGCTACTGAGAATACCGGGCACCGGGTCTGCGCCGAGCACAACGTTGTGGACGGTTGGAATAACCAGCACATTCTTGCTGCGCGCCAGCTCGATCAGCGTCCGGTCGCGTGCCTCACGGCCAAAATAGAGCCCACCATTTGGTGATGGTGAATACCAGAACGGGCTGATTTCGTCGAGAATATCGGCGTTCGCTTCGAACGATGCGCGGTTCTCGCTACCAAACGAATCGGGTAGCCAGGCCGCGATATACCGCCCGGTCTTGGGGTGAAAGCCAGCCAGTTTCGGCTCTGCGGTCGCTTGTACAACTCCCTGTTCGGCCGCAGCTTCGGGCGTGGCTGTCGCCAGCGGCAGCGGCGTGGGCGTCGCTGTGATCGCCAGCGTCGGCAGTGGCACCGTCGCCGTCGGGCGCAGTGTCGGTAGTATTGTCGCGCGGCGCGCCAGGCTGACGGTATCAGCCGCAAGCAGCGCCCAGACCGTGGCCGTAGCCGCGATGACAACAAATGTAATAGCGCGCAGGAGCGCCGGGCGGGTACGTCGTTTCATTTGCATCTATCAATACGCATCGATCACGCGCAGTCGGTCATCATCGATGCCAAAAAAATGTGCCAGTTCGTGGAGCACCGTACGCCGGATTTGCATCCTGAGCTCGTCCGGGGCGCGGAAATCGCGTGTGAGTGGCAGCCGGAATATCGTGATACTATCGGGCAGCAGCGGCGCATCACCACCGCGTTCGGGGAGCGGCACGCCCTCGTACAGCCCGTAGAGCTGCTCCCACGGGCGCATGCGCAGCCCGGCGCGCTGCGCGCGACTCGGCTTGTGCGCGATCTGCAC
>JAYUYF010000328.1:0-1644 GCA_043752605.1 Roseiflexaceae bacterium | reverse complement strand
AGGAGTCGCGTCCCGACGCGGGTGCGGTCGCACGCGAATGGTTGCTGCGTACGGTGCTCGTGCTCGCGGGCTTTGCATTGCTCGCCTGGCTAATCTTGCGCCTGGCACCGCGCCTCGTGACCGGCCCCGCCCGTGCGCTGGCCGCGCAGCCCGGTCGCGCCGGGCTGTATGGGCTGCTCACCGCGCTCCTGTTCATCTTTCTGCCACTGGTATCGGCGCTCCTGGTGTTCGTCATGGTGCTCTTCTGGGGCTGGTTTCCCGGAGTTGTACTGGGGTTGGCGTTCTTCGGTGTGCTGGCCGTGCTCTGGTTTCTCAGCCCGCTCATCACGGGTCTCTGGATCGGGCGGCGGCTGGCCACCGCGTTTGGCCGCGAGGCGAACGATCTGGCCGCGCTGCTCGGCGGTGTGCTGCTCCTGGCGGTGCTGGGTCGCCTGCCCTATGTGGGCTGGCTGGTCTCGCTGATGAGCTTTGTGCTGGCGCTCGGCGCGCTGATCCTGGCACGCCGCGCCGGCAGCGGCCCAGCGGCTCAGGCCCTGGGAGCGCCGCTGCTCGCGACCCCAGCGTGATATATACGGTTGCGCCGCTACGTCACGATGGATGGGAGTCAGGAAGACACGATGACCGAAAAACCCGTACACAATACACCACCGCGCCTGTTTCGGCTGCTTGTAAAAGCACAGAATCCATGCATTACGTGGCTGCTGCGCTCACCGTTGCACGCCGTTGTCAGCCGGATCTATATGCTGATTACATTCACGGGCAGCAAAAGTGGCACGGTGTATACGACGCCGGTGCAGTATGCACAGCAGGGCGACAGGCTTTCCATTATTACGAGCGCGGGCTACACCTGGTGGAAAAACCTGCGCAGCGGCGCAGATGAACAAACTTCATATCCCGGTCTCCCAGCGGTACTAGAGTAACAAGATACTGGCAACAGGGAAGTGAGGCTGTGTATGGATCTCCCGATTGACGTCCCAATCATCTGCGCGGATGGCTCATGTGGGCGCTCAAGCGCACTTCTGATCAACCCGGTCGGCGCACTGGTGACGCATCTGGTTGTCCACGAGCCCGGATTGGTGGGGAATGAGCGCATTGTGCCGGTTGCATACGTAACTGACAGCACGACGAACACGATTCGGCTGCGCTGTACGCGTGATGCGCTTGCCGCGATGCCATCGTTTGTCACCACGCATTTTGTCGCCGTCGCACCCGGGTTTGTGCAGGGCTCCAGCACCGGGGTGATGGCCTGGCCGTACGCCAGTCTGCCGGAGACGATCGGGATCGATGTCGAGAATATCCCGCCTGATGAACTGGCGGTGCATCGTGGTTCGCACGTCCACGCGACCGACGGACGCATTGGCGAGGTGGAATCGTTCCTGATCGACCCCACGACCATGGGTATTACGCATCTGGTGCTGCGCAAAGGGCATCTCTGGAAGCGTAAGGATGTCACCATCCCGGTCGGACAGATTCGCTCGATTGCCGACGACAATGTCTTTCTCACCCTTGATACGCACCAGATCGGATTGCTCCCGGCGATCGCGCTGCAGTGGCAGCGTCCATCATGACGCTGCGTCAGTACAGCACGCCGCGCGCAGCGTACGCGCGCACAACAGCGCGATCTGCCCACGACCAGATCACGGC
>JAYUYF010000327.1:0-10530 GCA_043752605.1 Roseiflexaceae bacterium | reverse complement strand
GTGCCTGCGGCCACACGGCTGGTGCGAGTGTCGCTTCAAGCACCTTGGGAATCTTATTCTGGAGTACGATCCGTGGTGTAGCACCGCTGGCCGCCAGCACGGCGCGCGTGTCGGCATCGGTTGTGAAGCTGTTCAAAAATAATAATGGCGCTTCAACACCCATCTGCGCGGCAAATGCACGTTGCTGCGCGAGATGGACATCGAGAAAGCGCATACCATCGTGTGCAACCAGCAGCGATTTTGCCCGGTCGAGTCCCATACTTGTACCCAGGCCGCCGTTGAGCCGCAACACCGCCGCCCGCCCGGCCACCGTGACGCCGTAGTCGTGATCATCTGCCAGATCGGCCAGCGTCGGCAGCACCGCCACGGGCGCGATCTCCGCTTCGGCCATATGCCCACTGGCCGCACTGCTGAGTTGTGCGTAGGCGTGGCGAAAATTCTCGATGACGACCGGCCCGAGCCCGGCGGCGCGGATTCGGTCGGCAAAGGCAGCAAACGCGGTCTCCATTGGTGCATTCCCCCTTGTTCCGCTCGAGAGAATTATAGCACGCTGGTGTTCAACGCTACCGATACAAATTCGGTGCAAGCTGCGATCGATACGCGGGCGTCGGGCAGGCAGGCGCGGGCGGGGCAATCCGTAGGGCCGAAGCATTCGCTGCGGCGTCTACGCCGCAGCGAATGCTTCGGCGCGATAAACGCCGATTGTCCCCGCGCACGCCCATGCCAAATGCTTGATTGTCCTGTGCCGGATAAGCCAATTGTCACGGTGTTTACGTGTGATGTGCGGTACAATCTACACGCAGCCATGCAGCTTACTGCGTAGCTGCGAGGATTAGCACGAAGGAATATGTTGTGGAATTTACGATCGAGCGTGGCGCAGCGCAGCCGCTCTATGGCCAGATCGCGCAGGAGGTGCGGCGGCGGATCCGCAACGGCGCGTTGCCGGTGGGCACGCGTCTACCCACGGTGCGCGAGCTAGCAGCGCAGCTGGGCGTCACCCGGCTGACGGTGCATAGCGCGTACGAGGAGTTACAATCGGGTGGCTGGGTCGAGGCGACGGTCGGCCGCGGTACATTTGTGGCGCAACAGCTCAACCCGCTTGAATCGAGCGATCTCGGGAGCGAACTCTCGGCGCGTGGGTTGCTGAACGACATGATCCGGATGGCAATGATGCCCGGCATGCGTTCGCTGGCGATGGCCGATGCGGCGCACGAGTTTTACCCGACGCGTGAGTTCGCCCGTGCGGTGAGCGATGTCATCGAGAGCGGGCCATCGATTTATGGCTACCCGTCGTCGCAGGGCGATCCGCTGTTGCGCACCGTACTGGCCGAGATCCTGCACGAACGCGGTGTGCGTGCCGCGCCAGACGAGTTGCTGATTACGTCGGGTGCCACGCACGGGCTTTCGCTGATCGCGCAGACGCTGGCGCGCACGGGCGATACTGTGCTCGTCGAAGGCCCGTCGTACTTGGGTGCGCTCAATGTGTTTGCGACGCAGGGGCTGCGGCTTGTCGAGGTGCCGATGGACGCCGATGGGATGGTTGTCGATGCGTTGCCGGCGTTGATCGAACAGCACCAGCCGCGCTTTATCTATACCGTGCCGACGTTTCATAATCCGGTTGGTGTCTGTCTCAGCCCGGCGCGGCGGACTGCGCTTGTCGAGCTCGCGGCGCGGACGCGGGTGCCGATTGTCGAGGACGATATCTACGGCTGGCTGGCGCTCGAAGGCACGTCGCCGCCCGCGCTCAAACGCGATGACCACGCCAGTATGGTCGTGTATGTCGGTAGTTTTTCGAAAATACTATTGCCCGGTCTGCGGATCGGTTATGTCGCCGCATCGCCGACGCTGATCGCGCGCCTGTGCCTGATGCGTCAGGCCAACGATCTGGCCGGGCCGACGCTCCTGCAACGCGCGATGGCGCTCTACCTGCAACGCGGCCGCCTCACGACTCACCTGCGGCGTGTGTTGCCGCACTACCGCGAACGCCGCGATGCGTTGCTGACCGCGATGACGCGCCATTTCCCCTCCGATATGCGTTGGACCGAACCGCACGGTGGCTTCTGTGTCTGGGTACAGCTGCCGGCTGAGGTGCGCCCGACCGACCTGTACCTGGCCGGGATCGAGCGCGGTGTCGCGTTTGCGCCGGGTGATTTCTTTTATGCCAGCGCCGCGCCTGCCCCCCACATGCGGCTCTCGTTTTCGACGCAAACGCCGGCTGTGCTCACCGAGGCCGTCACGGTGCTCGGCGAGTTGCTCGGCACCCAAATCGCCCGGCGCACCTTTACGCGCCGCACCGCGACGGATGTCGTGCCGCTCGTCTAGTGCGGCAAATACTGTCTTGACGCGCCCCGCAGCGTGTGCTAGCATCAATACAACCTTTAATGCGGTTCTGTGAGGCTGCAAAGGTGCACACACGCTTTCACGAACGCGCGCTTGCTCGTTCTCACCCGTGCACCTGCTGGAGGTTGCACGGGTTTTTTGCGTTGGAATGAGGCGGGCGATGAGCGAAAAGCAGATCTTCAGCGCGGATGACATTCGGCGCGCGCTGATGCGGATCGCGCACGAGATCACCGAGCGCAACGAAGGTGTCGCTGATCTGGTGCTGGTCGGGATTCGGCGGCGTGGTTTGCCGCTAGCACAGCGGATCGCGGCGGCGCTCGCCGATATCGAAGGTGCGCGCGTGCCGGTCGGTGTGCTTGATATCACGCTCTACCGCGATGACCTGAGTATGCGCGGCGCGGCCCCAATCGTGCGTGCTACCAGTATTCCCGTCGATATCACCGACCGCGCCGTGGTGCTGGTAGATGATGTGCTCTACACCGGCCGTACCGTGCGTGCGGCGCTCGATGCCTTGAGTGATCTGGGGCGCCCGGCGCGCATCCAGCTGGCGGTGCTGATCGATCGGGGCCACCGCGAGTTGCCGATCCGCGCCGATTTCGTCGGTAAAAATGTGCCGACCGCGCGCGACGAACGTGTCGAGACGGTGCTGCGCGAGGTTGATGGCGAAGATGACCGCGTGGTGATTGTACGAGAGGATTAGCGCGATGCCCACCAGTACTCCGGTGACCGATGCGCGGCGACACGTGCTCGACCTTGATGATTTTTCGCGCGATGAAATTGGTGCAGTCCTTGAAACAAGCGCAGGTATGAAAGAGGTACTCGGCCGTGTGATCAAACAGGTGCCCGCCCTGCGTGGTCGTACGGTCGTCAATATGTTCTTCGAAGAGAGTACGCGCACCCGGATATCGTTCGAACTTGCGGCACGGGCGCTCTCGGCGAATGTGGTTTCGCTGACGGCCAAAGGGAGTAGCATCGAGAAGGGTGAGTCGCTGATCGATACCGTGCGGACGATCCAGGCGCTCGGCGCAGATGCAATTGTGGTGCGCCACGCCGAGGCGGGCGTGCCGTATCTGGTGGCCGAACACTTTCGTGGATCGGTGATCAACGCTGGCGATGGCCGCCACGCGCACCCTTCACAGGCGCTGCTCGATCTGTTTACCATCCACGAGCGGCTCGGCCGGATCGAGGGCCTCAAGGTCGTGATCGTCGGTGATATCCTCCACAGCCGCGTTGCGCGTTCGAGCCTGTGGGGCCTCGGCCGCATGGGTGCTCACGTCACGCTCTGTGCGCCGCCAACGCTGCTCGGCGATGAGGAGTACTGGCGCGCGACATGGCCCGATCTGCAATTTGCTAGCCGGCTTGATGACTGTATCGCCGATGCCGATGTGGTGATGACGCTGCGGCTGCAACAGGAGCGCCAAGAGAGTGGGCTGCTGCCCTCATTGCGCGAATACAGCCAGATCTATGGTCTGACCGCCGCGCGCGTCGCGCGGGCGGCGCCGCACTGTGTGGTGATGCACCCCGGCCCGATGAACGGCGGCGTCGAGATTATGCCCGATGTGGCGGTCTCGGCGCGCTCGGTGATCGAGGCGCAGGTGACCAACGGCGTCGCGGTGCGGATGGCGCTGCTCTACCGGATCGTCGGCGATGGCTCACACGAACAGCGAGGCGGATGATGCGCTACCTGATCAAAAATGGCTCGATCATCGATCCGGCCCAACGCGTCGCGACGGTCGGCAATGTCCTGGTGGAAAATGGCTGCGTTGCGCGGGTGATCGACCACGCCGAACTTGGCGGTGATCTCGAGATTCCGGCCGATACCGAAATTATCAATGCGCGCGGCGCGGTGATCGCACCCGGTTTTCTCGATCTCAGCACGCACCTGCGGCAGCCCGGCCACGAGCATCTCGAGACGCTCGTGACCGCCGCGCGCGCCGCAGCAGTCGGTGGCTTCACGACGATCTGCGCCGCGCCCGATACCACGCCTGCGCCCGATACGGCGGCGGTGGTGCGCGATCTGCGCGCGCTGGCGCACGACGCTAGCCTCACACGCGTCGAGGTCGTCGGCGCGCTGACACGTGGGCGCGCCGGGCAGTCATTGAACGACCTGGCCGAGCTGGCTGCGGCGGGCTGTGTGGCCTTTGGCGATGCCGATCGTAGCCTGCATCCGGTGCTGCTACGTAGTGCGCTCCAGTATGCCGCGATGCTCGGTCTGCCGATATTTGCGCACTGCGAAGATGCTGCCCTGAGCGCCGGGTGGGCAATGCACGAGGGCGCGGTCAGCACCCGCCTCGGGTTGCCGGGCTACGCTGCCGCCGCCGAGGAAATTCTGATTGCGCGTGATATCGCGCTGGCCGAGATGACCAGCGCGCATCTGCACATCCGCCACGTCAGCACCGCCGGTGGTGTCGCGCTGATCCGCGCCGCACGCCAGCGCGGTGCACAGATCACTGCTGATGTGACCGCCTACCATCTGACGCTCACCGAGCGCTGGGTGCTTGGCGCACGCAATGATATCGAGCAACCCACCGCCGCGCGTACTCGGCGGTCGCGGCGCAACCAGCCGCGCGTCGAAGCTGGCCTCGGGCTACCGTCGTGGCTTGATCCACGGCTGCTGCCGCCCTATCACACCGCCACGCGCGTCAACCCGCCGCTGCGCGGTGATGATGATTGCGAGGCGCTGATCGAGGGTCTGCGCGACGGCACGATCGACGCGATTACCACCGATCACGCGCCGCTCGGCGAAGTCGAGAAGGGCTGTGAATATCGGCTGGCGCTGCCCGGTATATCGAGTCTTGAGACCACACTCGGTCTCGCACTCACGCTGGTACATCGCGGCAAGCTCGATCTGGTCGATCTGGTCGCAAAGCTCACCGAAGGACCGGCCGGCGTGCTTGGCCGCACCCCGGCCACGTTGCGCGCCGGTAGCCGCGCCGATATTGTGGTATTCGACACCGACAGCCCGTGGATCGTCGATCCGACGACATTTGAATCGCTTGGTCGCAATACACCACTGATCGGCCAACGACTCAAAGGCCGCGTGATGCTGACGATGATCGGCGGCGAGGTTGTGTTCCGGCGTGGTAGCTTTGGCACCGGCACTGGCCCGCTGCAACAGGCATCGCGGCTCGAAGGTATCCTGGGGCCGGTGTAGCGGTGGCACGTGTACGCGCGCTGACAATCGCCGAGCAACGCCCGCTCACGGCGGATCTGGTATGGACAGCGCTGCGCAGCGCCGAGCCGATCTACGATGTGCGCCCCGGTCAGTATCTGCTGCTCAATACCAACGAGCCGGGTGGTACGCTGCGCATGTTGCCACGCGTCGGGTTTATCGCCGCCAGCGAACCCGCGCTCGGGCAACTGGCGCTGGTGTATGCCCCGGATGAACCGGGCCGCGCGTGGCTCGCGCGCCAGCCGGTCGGCGCGTCAGTGGCCGCCCACGGGATCTATGGTCGCCCATTTGTGCTCGACCCGCGTGCGCGCACGCTGGTACTTGCGGGGATCGGCCAGGGGAGCGCTGCATTGCTGGCGCTCGCACGGCTGGCGCAGCAGCAGCGCCGCGCGGTGACGATTATCCTGGCCGCAGCCAGCGCAGCACTGCTCCCACCACCATTCTTGCTGCCCGCCGATATCGAATATCATACCGTGATCGGCGATGCGGCCGATCTCGTCGCGGCACTCGTACCGGTGCTACCGTGGGCCGATCAGCTCTGTGCGGCATTGCCGCCTGCTGCGGTGCCAGTGCTGCGCGAGGTAGTGGCGCGCCAGCGTGTGCGCGGTAACACCGATTTTGCCAGTGTCCTGCTCGATGTGCCGATCGCCTGTGGTGCGGGCTACTGCGGCACGTGCGCGCTGGCGCTGCGGCGCGAGACACGGCTGTTGTGTGTCGATGGCCCGGTCGTAGCGCTGCGCGAGGTTTAGTGTATCAGCTGATCAGGCCGCTGCTGTTTCGCCTCGATGCCGAACGCGCCCACGAACTGACCGCGCGGCTGCTGCGTCTTGTGGGTGCCACCCCCGCCGCACGGCTGCTCGACCGGCGCGCGGCCTGTACGCATCCCGCGCTCAGCAGCACGCTGGCGGGTCTGTCGCTGCGCAATCCGCTCGGGCTGGCGGCTGGCTTCGACAAACACGGCGATATGGTGCGGCCGCTGGCCATGCTTGGCTTTGGCCATATCGAGGTCGGTACCGTCACGCCGCGCGCGCAGCCAGGCAACCCACAGCCGCGCATGTTTCGCTTGCCAGCAGACCGCGCGCTGATCAACCGTATGGGTTTTAATAACCCCGGCATGCTGACGGTAGCACAGCGGTTGCGTCGTGTACGGCGCGCGGGGTGTGTCGTGGGTATCAACATTGGCAAAAACCGCACGACGCCCAACGAACATGCGGCCGACGATTACCTCGCGGCGTTTGTGGCACTCGCGCCATACGCAGACTACGTTGCGGTCAATATCTCTTCGCCAAATACACCGGGGCTACGGGCACTGCACCAGCCCGATGCGATCCGTGCGTTGCTTACGCCACTAGTCGCCGCCAACGTCACGCTCCAGCGCCCGATTCTTGTCAAACTCTCGCCGGATGAGCCGCTCGCTGCGATCGCCGATGTCGTGCAGGTCGGCCGTAGTCTGGGCATCAGCGGGTTTATTGTGGCGAATACGACCGTTGATCGTAGCGGGCTCTCGTCCGCGCACACGGGTGAGGTGGGTGGCCTGAGTGGCCGGCCGCTGGAGGTGCGGACTCGGGCGCTGATCGCGACCGTCGCGCGCTTGACTGATGGGGCCCTGCCGGTGATTGGCGTTGGCGGAATCGACAGCGCGGCGGCGGCATACGCCCATATCCGTGCAGGGGCGCAGCTCGTCCAGCTGTATACCGGGCTGGTCTACCAGGGGCCGTGGTTACCGGTAGCGATCTGCGGCGGGCTCGTGGCACTGGCCGCGCGCGACGGATTTGCGAGTGTTACGGCGGCGATTGGCGTCGATCGTGACAAAGATCTCTTTACACAAGCTTGACAGATCGTACGCGCTCTTGCTCAGTGGTGTGGCATGACTATTGCAACCGTCGTATGGGTCGTGTATAATCGGTTTCAGAATGATGGCGCGTGGTGTTTTGCTGCGGTCAACATTTGTTCGAATTGCACCAGCGACGCACGACAGAGGTCTGACGCCCATGACGACATCCCGGCGCTCGTCAGCTGCCGACGATGATGCCAATGCGCTGCTCGCAGCGCTGATCGCCACGCCGCTAGAGCCGCCAGCCGTCTACCGGCCGGTGACGCTGCGTTCGGCGCAGGCGCAGCGGCGGCACGCGTTGCGGGGCTATTTGCAACGCACCTGGGTGGATCGGCTGCTGACGTTTGCCGAGCGCGGCCTGGCGGTCGCTGCGCTGCTGTTGTTTGGCCACTGGCTGCTCGATGGCCCCGTCCGCGATGGGCTGGTGGCGCGGGGTCTGCTGGTAAGCGAGCCAACATACATTACCCTGGCGGCTCCGCCCGCGCTCGCACGGCTCGCAGTGCCCACGGCCGCCGTGCTGCCAACGGCCATGCCACGCGCCGCGCTGCCCATTCTGGCCGGCCACGTTTTGCAAGAGTTGCCCAGCGATCCGGCGCGCGCGTTGATAGAAATTCCTGCGCCGCCAGCTGTGCCGGTCATCCCGGTTCGAATTATCGCCCCGGCGATCGGGCTCGACTCGCCAATCAAGCCCACGTTTGTCGTCGATGGCGCGTGGGAAGTCGCGGATTATGCCGTTGGGTACCTGGCTGGCACGGGCGAGCCGGGTGCGCCAGGGAATACGGCGCTGGCCGGCCACGCCGGGATCCGCGGCGCGGTCTTCGCGGGGATTGGGGCGCTCAATCCGGGCGATGCAATATTTATCGATGCTGATGGTCAACGTTTTCAGTATGTGGTGCGCGAGCAACTGGTGGTCTGGCCCGACAATGTCGCGGTGCTGGAGCCAACGCCGACGCCGACGCTGACGATGCTTACGTGTACTAACTGGGATACGCAGCGGCTGATTGTCGTTGCGGATTACGTGGGCGCAGAGCCAGTACCTGGCGCCTGAGGAGTAACGACATGCAGCGACCTGTTCGCGGCGACCGAAGACAACCAGCTGGCTCACGCCGTGGGCCTGCACGATGGACGTTTTACGAAGTCGGCTTGATGATCGTCAGCGCGCTGATGATCATCTTCCCGCTGTATGCCGAAGCCTATCGTTGGGCAGTGCCACGCATCGCCCCCGCCGCGCCGCGCGCGCAGGAGGCTACTCCGCCACCCACGGAAGTGCTGCCCGGCCCGCTGGCCGATCCGGGAGCGCCAGCGGCCGATACCGCAGTGCCACAGCCCGATGCCGCCCGCGAGACCAATACACCGGTCATCGAGACCGCGACATCAGGGCCGACCGATACGACCGGCCCGCTGCCGCCGTCGGCGACGACTGCCCCGCCAACCAGTACGGTCGATCCGGGTTTGCCCACCAGCACCACTGCGCCGGTGACAAACACGCCTGTGCAGCCAAGTAGCACGGTTGATCCAAATCTGCCGACGAACACGTCTGTGCCGCCGACGGTGACGGCGACAACCGACCCGGCCGCCACGACAACGGCGACAATCGACCCGGCCGCCACGGCAACCTTTACCGCCCTGCCCGCGACGGCGACCGTCACGCTGACGCCAAGCCAGACACCGACGCTTATCGTCGGCCAGCCGCGCCTCTCGCTCAGTAAATCAGCATCGGTCAGTCGGGCAGCGATCGGCGATAGCTACAGCTATTCGATCTCGGCCTTCACCGATAGCGCGGCGTCGACGGCGCTCACGGTGCGCGATGACATCAACGGCGCGCTCGAAGTCACGGGTACATCGGCCACCAATGGCTCGTGCTCGGTGAGTGGCAACACCGTGACCTGCGCGCTCAACGCACGATCGGGTCAGCCGGCATCGGCGGTGATCAACGTGCGGGTACGGTCATCGGCCGCTCCGGGCGCGAGCATCGCAAACCAGGCGAGTGTGCGCGATAGCAGCAACAACACGGCTGCATCCGAGCAGGTGCTGGTGCAGATCGGCGGTACGGTCGTGGGACCAACACGTACTCCTGGCAGTGGTGGTGGCAGCGATACCGCGACGCCGGTGATCGCGACGGCAACACTACTTCCGGGTGGCCAGCTGCCAACCGCCACGACGGCCGCTGGCGGCGGAAACAGTGGCGGCGGAAACAGTGGTGGCGGCAGTAGCGGTGGCGGAAACAGCGGTGGCGGTCAAGAGAGCACGCCGCTGCCCGACCCCGGTGTGCTGATCCTGCCGCCGACACCCAACAGCGGTGGCGTATTGCCACCCACGCCAGTGACCGGCGCTGGCAGTGGTGGCGCGGGCGGCGGCCAGCCGCAGGCGACGCGTGTGCGAACTGCGCGACCCCAGGCATCACGCGCGCCAGTTGCGCCGCTGACGCCCTCGACCACCGTGACGCGCGAGCCCACCAGCGGTCTGTTCTTCCGCGTCGCGAGCGATCGCGGCAGCGCATTCCGTGACCAGGAGGTGACGTATGTCCTGGCGCTGGTGAACGACCGGCCGGGTGAGCCGCTGCGTGATGTCGTGCTCAGCGCGGCGCTGCCGCCAAATCTGATCGCATCACGCGCGACGATCAGCAACAATGCGCGCCCGGCGGGTGCGAGTGATCCGCAACTCACCGATGGTCGTCTGCGGGTCGGGATTAGCGAGCTGAAGCAGGGTGAGCGGATCGAGGTGCAGGTGCTGGCACGCGTGGCGGCGGATGCGCCGGTTGGTTCCCGCGTGGTCGTGCAATCCGAGCTGACGTACGGTGGGCTGCAACTGCCGATCTACTCGAATCTGGTTTCGCTCCAGATCGTCGGGTCACCGGCAGTGGTTGAGCCACCGGCGACGGCCACACCCAGCGCCACGCTACGCCCCACAACCACCGCGACCGGAGTGGCGGCCAGTGTGACGGTCAGGCCTGGATCGCCATACCCCGCACCTGCAGGGACAACGGCTACGCCAACGGCTCCCGCACAGGCCGCGGGCACCACCCCGCCACCAGTACCCGTGCAGCCAATTGGGCAATTGCCGTCCACCAGCACCGGTGTACCGCTGGCGGGCCTGGCGCTGCTCGGCGGTACGGTGCTGACGCGAACGCTGCGTATCCATCGGGCGAAGACCCGCGTGTAGGGTTGGGCCGCGAGGAGCGACA
>JAYUYF010000326.1:0-10534 GCA_043752605.1 Roseiflexaceae bacterium | reverse complement strand
GCGACGTGCTGGGGCTGACGCTGGCTGAACCTGCGGGCGCGCCGCAGGAGGCGATGCCGTTTATCCAGTTGCTGGTAACACTACGCGGCGAACTGCGCGCCGCAAAACAGTTTGCGATCGCGGATAGCCTGCGCACGCGGCTGGCCGATCTGGGCGTGGTGATCGAAGATACGCCGCAGGGCGCGCGTTGGAAGGCAGAACGATGAGCTGGATGGAACTGAGCGTCGAAGCCGAGGCCGAGGCGGTCGAGTCGGTCTCGGAGTTGCTGGCGCAGTACGGCTACAACGGCGGGATCGCGATCGACCAGCCGGTGATTCCGGGGCTCGATGGGCCAGAGTACACGCTCGACACCGCGCGGGCGGTGGTGGTACGCACGTATATCCCGCTCGACGAGCACGCCGAAGATGTGCGTTCAAAGGTCGAACAGTCGCTCTGGTTTCTCGGCATGATGCGTCAGATCGGGCCGCTGGTGGTGCGCCCGCTCGATGAGCAAGACTGGGCCAACGCCTGGAAGCGCTACTATACCATCCAGCGGATCGGCGAACGCTGTGTGATCGTGCCCTCGTGGCTGACGTATGCGCCGCAGCCGCAGGATCTGGTGATCGCGCTCGACCCGGGGATGGCGTTTGGCACCGGGCTACACCCGACCACCCGGCTGTGCGTCGGCCTGCTCGAAGAACATGTGACACGCAGCACACGCGTGCTGGATCTGGGCTGCGGCTCGGGTGTGCTGGCGATCGCCGCCAGCCTGCTGGGCGCGGCCGAGGTGCTGGCGCTCGACACCGACCACGTGGCGGTGGAGGCCACGCGCGAGAATGCGGCACACAACGGGCTGGCCGACAAGATCGTGGTGACCGCGGGCAGCCTGGGCGCGGGTGCCAACTTTGGCCACTGGCTCGGAGCCGCCGCCGAAGGCACACCAGCAGCAAGTGAAGCGGTGGATGCCGGGCGGTTCGACCTGATCGTCGCCAATATCATCGCGCGGGTACACGTGGCACTGGCACAGGATTATGTCGATGCACTGCACCCCGGCGGCGTCCTCGTGCTCTCGGGGATCATCGCCGAGCGCGAGACCGAGGTGCTCGATGCGCTGGCGGCGGTGGCGCTGACGCGGATCGACCGGCGCGTCGAGGGCGAATGGGTGGCGCTGGCGTACCGGCGGTGACGATTCCATTTCCCCGCAGCATGCAGCGGGGCTACATGAGAGATGTCGGATGGCGCGCAAGACTGACAGCAACACTTACCGTTTCTTTGTACCCGCCGCAGCATTTGTGGACGACCATGTGGCGGTGGACGATCCCGATCTGGCGCGGCAGCTGGGCCAGGTGTTGCGGCTCACGGCGGGCGATACGATCACGTTGCTCGACGGCGTGGGCGGCGTGTACACCGTACAGATCACCAGCATCGCGCGCGGCGGGATCACTGGCGCGGTGCTGGCGCGCAGCGTTGCTGGCGGCGAACCGCGCGTCCAGCTTACGCTCTACATCGCGCTGATCCGCGGCGAGCGCTTCGAGTGGGCGCTACAGAAGGGCACCGAGATCGGCGCGGCGGCGTTTGTGCCGCTGATCTGCACGCGCAACGTGGTGGACGGCCCGACGGATGCAAAGAAGCTCGACCGCTGGCGCCGGATCGTACGCGAGGCCGCCGAGCAATCGCAGCGCGGGATCGTGCCAACCGTCGACGCACCCCAACCCTTCGCGCCGGCCTGTGCGCGCGCCGCCGCCGCTGGCCCGGCGCTACTGCTCTACGAAGGGCAGGGCGGAGCCAGCCTGCGCCAGCACATGCGCAACACTACGCCGCAGCACCTGGGGCTGCTCAGTGGCCCGGAGGGGGGCCTGACCGACGATGAGGTGCAACTGGCGCGGGCGGCGGGCGTGCAGATCGCCTCACTCGGGCCACGCATCCTGCGCGCCGAGACCGCACCGCTGGTGGCGGCGGTGGCGGCGCTGAGCGAACTGGGAGAACTGGGGTAGCGGGGCGCATGCAGGGGCCAGCTGTAGCTGCGCGATAGCTTGCGCTGCTACAAGTGCTGCACTTGCTGGTGCGACCGGAGCGGTTGCATCTGCCGCGCAGATCGTGCGCCAGCTTGATCGCTACTCTACAGAAGGTAGTGATCAGTGGGAACAACACTTCAACAACCGCAGATCATATTGAGCCGGGCGACGCGCCTGTGGGCGAAGGGCACGCCGCCTACCAGAGCCCGGGCCGGAGCGCCAGGACTGTGATGTCGTCGCGCAGTTCGGCGGCACCAGCAAATGTGGCAACCTGTGCAAACACATGATCGAGCAGGTGCTCTGGTGTTTCATCGGGCGGGCGCGCGCTCAGGATGGCAAGCATGCGTTCGTAGCCAAACAGCTCACCATACGCATTGCGCGCCTCGACCAGACCATCGCTTGCGAGCAGCACGCGATCGCCAGGCTGCAACGCGATGCGCAGTTCGCTGATCGCGCCGCCAAGCTGGATGCCCAATGGCACACCGTGCGTTTCGAGCAACTCGACGCGGCCCGCGCGGAGCAGCAGTGGCGCAGGCATCCCCGCATTTGCCAGCACCAACTCGCCGGCCTGCACATCGAACAGCGTGACCAGCAGCGACACAAAGATGCCACACGCCTGGAGTTGCTCGTTCAGCCGCGTTTGCAATGCGGCGATGCACGCTGCTGGTTCCTGTGCATTACGCGACTCGCCTTCGATAGCGCTGATTGTGAGTGCGACCACCAGCGCGGCGGCGACGCCAGAACCGGCCACATCGCCCACCGCGACCAGCATGCGGCCATCGGGATGCGCAACATACACATACAAATCACCGCCGACCACACTCGCCGACAACGAGCGGCTCGCCACAGCCAGGCGTTCGGCATCCCAGGGTGCGCGCTGCGGCAACAGGCTCTGCTGCACAGTGCGCGCCAGCGAAAGTTCGGCGCGCAAGCGCTCGTTCTGGCGCAGCAGCTGCTCCTGCAAGCGCAACCGCTCAGCCTCGGCACGCTTGCGCTCGCTGATATCGCTGACGAGCACCAGAATATGGGGTTGTTGCTGGTAGCGAAAGGCGGTAGCGTGATACTCGACCTCGAACACACGCCCGCTCGCTGCCACGCCAACGGCCTCACCGCGAATATCTCCCTTGCCATACCCGGCAACGCTTTGCGGTGTAATCAGCGCGTGCGACGGCGGCGCAGTCACGTCTTGCACAGTCAGCCCGGTCATGTCGGCGTGCGGGCGTTCGTACAGCCGCCCGGCCGCGTGGTTGGCGGCAACCACGCGGCCATCCAGGCCAACGATCAGGATCGCATCGGTGGCTGCTTCAAAAATACTGCGATATTGGAGTTCGCGCTCGCGCAGCTGGTCTTCGGCCTGTTTTCGGCTAAAAAAGCCCGGGATTTCGTAGCGTGTCGCGGCGCGGGCCAGCGCGGGCGTGCCGTGCAAATAGGTGGTGATCGCGTGCTCGATCCGCTCGGGCGGTGCCATCACAAAGCGGCAGGTGGCATCGCCCATCGCTTTGCAGCAAATCTCCACTGCTACCAGCGCAATACCAAAGCTTTCGGTACACCAGCCTGCCGAATAGCCGGCGTTCATCGCACACACCGGGAAATCAACCGTTTTGCCAGCAGCATCCCACGCGTGAGCCTCGAATGAGTACGGGTGATCATAGACCAGCAGGAAGTGTTCGTCGGCAGTTGGGCGACTTTCTGGCAAGATTGCCACGTGCGCCCAGCCAGTGTAGGCAAAATGCACCGGCCCTGCCGAGAGTTTTGCCAGCGGGTCACGCAGATCACGGTCGCGGTGAAAGGCGCGGGCATCGGCGGCCCCGATTGCGTGCGCCAGATCGTACAGGAGTCCACGTGCAACCGCGCGCGCTTCGGCCTCACCCTGATCGCGGTACAGCTGCATGATCGTCGCATAAAACTCAACCGACATGGAGGCCGCCCGCACCAGAATATAGCGCTGACCGCCAATCTCAATCGTACCGCGCGACGGGTCGGCGTGGAGCGTACGAAAATACGCGCCGACGAACTCCTGCGCCGTCGCAAACAGCGGCTCCAGCTCTGGCGGCACGTGTACGGTATCAAGCATCACAGTTGCCTTTGCTAAACGGCAGGTGGTCAGTGCACTCTCTGATTTTACAGCGCCAGATAGCCTGCGATCGACGCGGTGCGGCCACGCACTTCGGCAGCCGCAAATTGAAAGGGTGTGAGGTGTGCAACGGCCTGATGCAGCAGGTGTGCAGCGCGATCGCGGGTGAATTGCTCGCTTGCGGCGTGATGCAGCGCGAGCGTCAGTGCTTCCACCGCGCGTTCGGTTGCGCCGTTCGCCAGATCCAGTGCGGCGCGGCCAACCAGCAGCAGCAACGCGATCGTAATCATGTCGGCGTCGCGCACGATCTGGTAGGCGGCATCAAACGCCGTGCGCGCCGCCGCATAATCGTGTTCTGCAACCGCGCTGTACCCATCCAGCGCCTGCACGGTTGCGATTGCACTACGCTCGTTCAGTGCGTGGAACACCTGCAAGCTTTCATAAAAAAAGTAACGCGCCACTGGATGATCGCCGCGATACTGGGCAACACGACCCAGATGCAAGAGCGAGGAAGCGGTGCTCCGTTGATCGCGCGTGATGGCGCAGAAGAGGAAACTTTCATCAAAGCACTGCTGTGCTTCGGCGTGGCGGCCAAGCAGCGCAAGCGTGGTGCCAAGCCGATTGAGACACAGGGCAAGCGCGCGCGGATCGCCAATTGGTCGCAATCGCTCAATGCCACTTGCCAGCAGGTGGATCGCGCATACATACTCGCCGGTTTGCTGCAGCAGCGTTCCCAATCGGTATGCACCGCGCGCGCAGTGCCACATATCGCCGTAGGTATCGTAGGCGCGTATTGCTGCCAGCAGCAGCGGAAGCGCGGCGCTCGTGTCGCCAGTTTCGGCGCTCATCGAGCCAAGAAAAAGCAGTGTATCACCCAGCGCCAGATAATCCGCACCCTGTTGCGCCAGGGCGTGCGCCTCGCGCACCTGTGCCAGTGCCAGCTCGAAACGCGTTGCGTGGAAGTTGAACCAGCCCGCATGCGCCAGCGCCAGCGTCAGCGCGCCAGCGTGTGCGGCAACGTGCGCGGCAGGCGGCACAATTTCGCGCAGTCGTGTGCTGATCTGACCAAATATCGCAGCGCCTTCTTGCACCGCATACGACCATTCAAACCAGATCGAAAGTGGCGCAATCACGCGCCGCAGCGCAACCAGATCACCCTCGGCAATCAGCCATTGCAGGGCAGCCCGCAGCTGATCGTCTTCAGTGGCGAGCGTTGCGAGCGCCGCCACCTGTTCTGGCCCGCACAGCAATTGCTCGTGTGCGTGCAGGAGCTCAAGATAATAGTGGCTGTGGCTGGCGTGCGCGTCGCGCTCTTCGGCAGACAACGCGTGGAGGTACTCGGCAGCATACTGGCGCACCAGTTCGTGGAGCACAAACCGCGATGCACCCACGCCGTCGCTGCGCTTCAGCAGCGATTTGTTGGCCAGTGCGCTCAGCGTATGCAACGTTTTCGTGGGAGATTCATCCAGTACTGCGCTGGCTGCTTCGCGCGAAAAGCTGCCACGAAACACGCTCAGCCGCTGGAGCGCGCGCTGCTCTGTGGGGGCAAGCAGATCCCACGAATGGGCGAACGCCGCGCGCAGGCTGCGGTGGCGTGGCGGAAGATCACGCATATCGGTTGCGAGAAAATCAAGCGTCTGGCGTAATTCGCGCTCGATCTCTTCGAAGGATAACAGGTGTGCCCAGCCAGCCGCCAGCTCGATTGCCAGTGGCAGCCCGACGACGAGGCGACACACGCGCGCGGCGGATTCCAGATTGGACAATGTGGGCACACCACCGTCGCGCAGTCGCTGTGCCGATGAACAGAAGAGCGCGACGGCCGGATTTGCCGTCAGGCTGTCTGCATCGGCACCCACGGGTGGTAATGGTAACCCAGCTATATCCAGTGTTATTTCGCCACGCAGATAGAGCCGCTCCCGCGAGGTGGCAAGCAATTGGACAGCGGGCGCGGCGGCGAGCAAGCGCGACAGCATATCGGCAGCATCGACCAGGTGCTCCATGTTATCGAGTATCAGGAGCATATGCTTGTCGCGCAGATGTGCGTGCAGTTGGGCAACGCTATCGCCATTGGGCTGTGCTGCAAGACCGAGCGACTGCGCAATCGCCGATGCCAGCAGGCCAGCCTGCGCAACCCCGGCCAGCGCCACCGCGCAGACTCCATCGGTGAAACGGGCAGCATTGTGCGTTGTCACGGCGATTGCAAGCCGTGTTTTGCCGATCCCGCCCGGCCCAAGCAGCGTCACGCAGCGGTTGCCGGAGGTGTGCAGCAAGATAGAAAGCCGTGCGATCTCTGGTTCGCGGCCAAACAGCGGGGTCGATTGCTGGGACAGTTCGCTATCGATTCGCAGGTGCTGCACAGGGTCATTGTTGTCCTGCGCCACAGCGGCGGGCGCATCGTCTGGTGCGCTCGCATCATTGCGCCGCGCTTCACGCGCCAGCTCCAGCAGTCGCTCGGCCAGCTCCGGCTCGCGCTCGATGCCGAGTGCCGGAAGAAACTGCGCCATGACGATTGCGACATCGGGGAGGCGCTGATCGTTTTCCAGCCGCCCGATCTGCGCCTCGCTGTAGCCCGTGGCGATCGCGAGATCACGTTGGCGTAGCCGCGCGCGCCGCCGCAGAAACAGCAGCAGCGCGCCAAAACTCGTGAATGTTTGCGGTAATCCGGGCGTATGAAGGCTACTCGGCCTGGTGAGCATGCGATGCTCCTGTGACACGCGTTGAACGATCTGCATTATAGTCGTTTCTCTGACTCATTGTTGGCGGATTTTGTCGGGTTATGTTAGGTCGCAATCCGTATACTTGCTTCTGTGAACATAACAAGCGATACGGAGCGATACGGAGCGACACCATGCGACACATCACAATCATCGGCGCGGGACAGGCGGGTTTGCAGCTGGGGTTGGGGCTGCTCGGCCAGGGTTACGGTGTGACGCTGGTGAGCGACCGTGCGCCAGAGGCAATTCGCGGCGGCAGTCTGCTCTCGACCCAGTGCATGTTTGGCAGCAGTCGCGCGATCGAGCGCGCCGCAGGAATGAACCTGTGGGACGCCACCTGCCCGCCGGTTGCTGGCATGCACCTGCACGTGGCCGGGCCCGATGGGATACCGGCGCTGGCATGGAGCACACCGCTCGACCAGCCCGGCCAGTCGGTTGATCAGCGGTTGAAGATGCCTGCCTGGATGACCATGTTTGTACAGCACGGCGGCGAGTTGCTGATCGAAAAGGCTGATATTGCCAGCCTGGAGCGCCACGCGCGCAGCAGCGATCTTGTCATTGTTGCCGCGGGCAAAGGTGAGATCGGCGCGCTGTTTCCGCGTGACGCAACGCGTTCGCCGTTTGCGCAGCCACAGCGCGCACTGGCGGCCAGCTGTGTACACGGCTACCTGCCTGCACAGCCGTTTGACGGCGTGGTTGCCAATATGATCCCCGGTGTGGGCGAGTATTTTGTGATGCCGGGGTTGACGCTGAGCGGCCCGTGCCACTTCATGATTATGGAAGCGATCCCCGGCGGCCCACTCGATTGTTGGGGCGATATCCACGACGCCAACGCGCATGTTGCGCAACTGCAACGCCTGCTGACGGAGTGGCTACCCTGGGAAGGTGAGCGCGCCCGGCACATGCAGCCTGCCGATGCCCAGGCAACGCTGCGCGGGCGCTACACACCAGTTGTGCGCCACCCGGTGGCGTACTTGCCCTCCGGTACGCCGATGCTGGGACTGGCCGACACGGTGGTGCTCAATGACCCGATCACCGGCCAGGGTGCAAACAACGCGGCAAAAGCCGCCGCGTGCTATCTGGCGCATATTCTGGCGCACGGTGAACTGCCGTTTGATGCCGCCTGGATGCAGGCAACCTTCGATGCCGCCTGGAGCGACGCGCAATGGGCAACCGGCTGGACGAACGCGATGTTGCAGCCGCCGCCGCCGCATGTGCTGGGCATTCTGGGTGCTGCCGCCGAAGTGCCCGCCGTGGCGCGCTGGTTCGCCAATGGCTTCGACCGCCCGGCTAGCCTGTTTCCCTGGCTGGCAGACCCGATCGCCGCCGAGCACCTGATCGCATCACACGCTGTCGCTGCATAGTCGAAACGGATTGTTGCCGCGCTGATATGCATCCCATGCACATCAGCGCCGCATCGGTATTTGAGGAGGAACGTATGCACACGCTTGCCCCACCATCCATAGACACCCGCACGTTTCGCGCCGTCATGGGCCGCTTCGCCACCGGCGTGACAATCGTCTCGCACGCTGGCGCTGATGGTGTTCGCGGTATGACCGCAAACTCGTTTCTTTCGGTCTCGCTCGACCCACAACTGGTGCTGGTATCGCTGGCCGAAACGACGCGTATGGCCGACCTGCTGACGATCGACCAGCCATTTGGTATCAGCATACTTGCAGAGAATCAGACAGCGCTGAGCAATCACTTCGCGGGCCGCCCGAACGCCAATGCCACCGCCATGTGGCACTGGGAGCACGACGTACCACTGCTGATGGGCGCGGTGGCACAGATCGCGGCGCGGGTCGTGGCCACACACCAGGCGGGCGATCATATGCTGGTCATCGGCCAGGTCGCGCATCTGGCGCAAGGCGCGGGCCGACCGCTGGTCTTTCATGGCGGCCAGTACGCGCAACTCGCCGGGGCATAAGGTCTCGGTCTCTGGCTGGTTTCTCACCACAACAGTGCACCACAAACATGGTTTGTGGTGCACTGTGCATATCCTCTACAGGCGGGCGCATTCGCCGATCAGCGCGCCAGGTTTGGCAGGTACGCCCGCCCACCGCGGATGGTAAACGCGTGCGCAACACTGACTGCCGGGTTGAACTCGGCATTGCCAGCCTGGCCGATTGTGATCGTACAGATGCCTGCATCGAGCGATAGTACCAGACCCTCGCTGATGACACACGCGCCGCTTGCACTCGGCTGTACTGGCAGCCCAGACGAGGCCGTCGCTTGCAGTGCGAATGGTGCCTCAAGCAACGTGCGATCGGCCAGCGCTGCGAACGCAATCGTTTGCAGTTGTTTGTCGGGTGAAGTAACGACCACATCGAGGCCATTCGAGAATCCGCCACCAGGGCCAGGATTAAATACGGTGACGACCGCAGTGGTTGCGAATGCACTGTCGGCCGCGCTGATAGTGGCGCGCACCTCGGTCGCATTCACAAAGATTGTGGCGCGTGCAACGCCTTTCCAATGCACAATCGATCCAGCCATAAACTTCTCGCCGGTCACGACCAGCACCAGGTCGCCGCCGCCCTGGGGGATGCTGTTGGGCGCGAGACTCAGGAGTGCTGGCTTCGGGTTTGGATTGCCAATATCCAACGGCTTCTGCTCATACGCGCCGATCTCGCAGCCAGCCTCCTGCGGGCGAGCGATGCCACGCTGGTCGGTCGCGATCTGGGGCCAATCATTGTCGGTGCAGGCCGCCTGGGGGATAGCGTTGATCACCGGGCTGCCGATTTGCGGCGCGTGGGTCTTCGTCGTGCCGTCATTGTCGGCCAGCGCGGTGAGCTTGCGATCAACGCCCACCAGGTCGTTGGTCGCCGCACCAAACGTGCTGCCACAGCCAGTGCCCACCAGGTTGTAGCCCTTCGAGGTGAGCGTGGCAAAGACCTTGCTGCAATCGGCGGCGCTCCCGGCACCAAGATTGCCTGCCAGGATGCTGTGTTTGATGTCGACTTCTGCTGCGGCACCAACCAGGTACAACCCGCCATGCGCCACCGTGGCCGTGTTGGCGGTAATTGTCGCGTGGCGAATATCGGCGTAGCCGCCGCCCATACGAATTGCGCCGCCGCTGCCGCTGGCTGTGTTGCCGCTGAGCGTGGTGTTGAGCACTATCAACGTACTGGCGTTGAATACCGCGCCACCGTCGCCACTAGAACCGGGCTGAGTCTGGTTGGCATACACCGCGCTGTTGAACAGCCGCAGCAGACCGGTATTGTAGAACGCGCCACCGTGTGAGTTTGCGCCCTTGCCTGCCCGATTATTTGACACCGTGCTGCCATCGACGATAACACTGCCAGCGTTCCACACCGCACCGCCGCTGCCCGCGACTGGATCGTTCAGATAAAACGCCGCGTTGCTGTTGAGCGTACTACGGATCACGCTCACGTTCCCGCCAGCCAGCGCTGCGATTGCGCCACCGTTGCGCCGGGACTGGTTGTTCTCCACCAGCGATTGTTCGATGACGGTGGTGCTCTTGTTGCCATTCCAGATACCACCGCCGTCGCCGTTGTCGTCAATAGTCCTGTTGTTTCCCACGACGCTCGCGGCCGTGATCGACAGGCTGGCGGGGTTATCGGCGCTACCAATGCTGACGATGCCACCACCATCCCCTCGGCTGCTATTGTCGGTGATTGTGCTGGCCTCAATCGTCACATTGCCGCCATCGTTATAGAGCCCGCCACCACGAGAGAGACTGACGTTATCACGCACGACGCTCGTTTGACGCAGGGTGAGCAGCGAGCCAGGGC